>PGZS01000078.1 GCA_002841435.1 Firmicutes bacterium HGW-Firmicutes-3
TATCCTCATAATGGTTATTGGTAGCACGGCACAAATAGCCGGTAGTCCCTATGGTCGGATTTATATGGGACTTGGTTTTGGAATAGCCTTAAGCTTAGTCATTATGTCCGGGTCGGAGCTTTTTACAGGGAATAATTTGGTTCATGTTATGGGTATTCTTGATAAAAAAATAACATTATTAGATGGCGGTAAAAGCTGGGGCATCAGTTATGTAGGCAATTTTATAGGTTCTATTGTCATAGGTACGCTTTTTTATATGACAGGTATTGAAGGTAACGCTGTCGGCGATTTTGTCGTCCAAGTATCTGAGGTGAAAATGAATGGTTCATTTATTGAACTATTTTTCAAAGGTATTTTATGTAATATCTTAGTCTGTCTTGCAGTACTGACTTCTATTAAGCTTAAGAGTGAATCCGGCAAGCTTATTATGATTTTCTGGTGCCTTTTTGCTTTTATAGCAACAGGTATGGAACACAGCATCGCCAATATGACCATTTTTACCATTGGTTTATTGTTGGAGCACCCTGAAACGGTATCTGTTCTAGGTGTGTTTAAGAACCTGATTCCTGTAACACTTGGGAATTTTGTTGGAGGTGGCCTGATTCTAGGCGGAAGCTATTACTTTATGGGGCGCGATAAATAGTAAGGATAAAGGAGTGAAGTTATGGGGTATGAACTGACACAACATCAGCTAAATGAATATTTCAAGGCCTTAGGAAGTGATTATCTTTTGGTGGGGCCAATCCGAGAAAAGGCCAAGGGTACTTTTTCGGACACAGATAAAATTGTGTATGGTGTTTTCGAAGTTTTCGAAGATTTGGTACTGGAGGAGAAGGCTTTTTATTCACCTAAGGAATTCTTATTGCCAATTAGGGAAACCTTGTTCCATTTTATAGACGGACAGATTATGGAACCAAAGATTGATACTAAGCCGATATTAATATTTGCCAGACCATGCGATTTAAACGGCATCAGACGATTAGATACCATATTTCTTAAAAATGGGGATATTAAAGACGCCTATTATGAACGTAGAAGGAACCTGGTCAAATATGTCATGATTGAATGTACTGGCGGCTTTGAAACCTGTTTTTGTGTTTCTATGGGGTCTAATGTTTTTTCGGATTATGAAGCGGCCATTCGTTTTGACGGCAATCAATCCTTATTGGAGGTCGTAGATCCCACTTTAATTACCGAAGGCTTGACTCAAGTGACCGTTAGGGATTTCGTTCCAAAATACATTCATGAGAATGATATTAATGTGAATGTTCCTTCTATGGACAAAATCAACAATAGCATCTTTGAACATCCTCTATGGAAAGAATACACCAGAAGATGCATCGCATGTGGCCGATGCAATACTTCATGTATTACCTGCTCATGCTTTACCATGCAAGATGTTGAGGTGAGTGATGATGGACTTCTGGGAGAACGAAGAAGGGTCTGGGCAAGTTGTCATATTAAAGGCTACACAGATATGGCAGGAGGTCATGGCTTTAGAAAGCAAAATGGTGAAAGAATGCGTTTTAAAACCATGCATAAAATCAATGACTATCATAGACGATTCGGTGAGCATATGTGTGTTGGTTGTGGTCGATGTGATGATGTTTGTCCGGAATACATCTCTTTTTCAAAATGTATTAACAAGCTATCTGAGATCATTAAGGAGGAAAATCATGAATAATCCTTATATGCCAATACCCTATATTTTAAAATCGACACAAATTGAAACGGAAATTGATACAACCTTTGTGTTTGAAGCAAATGACCGGTTTATAGGCGGTCAGTTTATGCAACTGTCTATTCCGGGCGTAGGAGAAGCACCTATTTCTATTTCTGATTTTGATGGGGATACACTTACTATGACCATTAGAAAAGTAGGTAGAGTCACGGATAGGCTTTTTGCTATGAAGCCCGGCGAAACCGTATATATGCGCGGTCCATATGGCAATGGCTTTAAACAGGAATGGTTTAAAGATAAAGACATGGTAGTCATTGCCGGTGGTACGGGACTTGCACCTGTAAAAAACACAATAGATGCATTTGTATCTCATCCCGATGACATAAAAAGTTTACAGATCATTGTCGGCTTTAAAAGCCCTAGAGATGTTCTTTTTGAACAAACACTAAATCATTGGCAAAAAAAAGTACCTATGATTATTACAGTAGATCAAGGAGATGACACTTGGCCTTATGATGTCGGCCTTATTCCAAGTCATATTAAACATCTGGATTTGACGGATGTCGCAAATAAGACAGTCATAGTCGTCGGACCGCCTATGATGATGAAGTTTACCACCCTTGAATTATTACGTCTTGGTTTTATTGAAGAAAACATTTGGGTTTCTTTTGAACGAAAGATGAGTTGTGGCATCGGAAAATGCGGTCACTGTAAGATTGATGAAACCTACGTTTGCCTAGAAGGTCCGGTTTTTAACTATACCAAGGCAAAGACCTTGATAGATTAAGGAGGCGTGCTAATGAGTATTGATAGAAAAGCAGTGACCAAAAATGCCTATAGAATAACCAAGACCAGAAATAAAACAGCCCTTCGAGTCCGGGTTCCGGGTGGTCATCTGGAAGCGAAATACTTTCAAATCATTCAGGAGGTGGCAGAAAAGTTTGGAAATGGTACAGTGCATTTAACTACCAGACAAGGCTTTGAATGTCCCGGCATTGATTTTGATAGAATTCCTGAAATCAACACGATGATTCGACCGCTCATTGAATCTTTAGGCCTAGAGGTAGACTATGGAGACGGAGGATACCCGGCAGCAGGTACTAGAAATATTTCTGCCTGCATTGGTAACCGTGTATGTCCCTATGCCAATGACGACACGACAAAAATAGCAAAAAACCTTGAAAAAGCCGTTTATCCCCATGATTTTCATTTTAAGATAGCGGTAACCGGTTGTCCCAACGATTGTATTAAGGCTCATATGCAGGATTTTGGTATTATTTGCTTAACAGAACCTCAGTATGACAGCAAAAGATGCATTACTTGTGAAGCATGCGTGGACAACTGTAAGAAAAAAGTAACCGGTGCTTTAAGTGTTAAGAATTATAACATCGAAAGAGATACAGAAAAGTGCATCGGCTGTGGTGAGTGTATCTTAAAATGTCCGGCAGGTGCTTGGACCAGAAGTGAGATGAAGTATTACCGAATGGTCATTATGGGACGAACCGGCAAGAAAAATCCAAGGTTAGCCATGCCATTTATTAAGTGGGCTACAGAAGATGAAATCACTCAAATTATAAAAAATACTTATGGCTTTGTGGAACGCTATATTGACACATCGATACCTAAGGAGCATATAGGCTATATTGTCGATCGTATGGGTTATCAAGTATTTAAAAAAGAAGTCTTAGAAGGTATCAAGTTGAATCCTAAGGCTCTGGTGGCAGAACACATACAGTGGCAAGGGTATCATTATAAAACAGATATGCAGTTTAACCATGAAGTATTGTAGAAGGGGGTCTGTATCATGCAAGAAACATTTTTACTAGAAGATCTACTTGGTGTTCTCATTGATATTGAAGTTATGGGTCAACGTCATTATAAAGAGTTGGCCAATCGGGTTAAGGATGAGAAATTGACTGTACTTTTTAATGCATTAGCCAAGGAAGAAGAAGCACATGAAAAACTTTATAAGTCTTTAAAACAGCAATATGTGAATTTTGATACAAGTGAAGTAGATGATGATTATAAGGCTTATCTGTATGCTTTAATTAAAGACAACATCTATTTTATGACTGGAAAAAAAGAAGGTATGACCATAGAAGAGGCATTTGATATGGCTTTTCGACTGGAAAAGGATACAATACTTTTCCTTAGAGAAACTCAGAAACATCTTCCAAAAGTTGAACATGATAGGATTGATGTGTTGGTGACACAGGAACAATCTCATATCGTCATGCTTAGACAATATAGATCTCAGATGATATAATATAGGGCAAGGGTGCTTTGGTACCCTTGCCCTATAGAGTATGGAGGTAAAGACATGGTTGTGAATGTGGTGGGTGTTAGCTATAAAGAAATGGAAGTTGGTCTTAGGGAACAATTGGCTTGGACCCAGACAAAACGTATGGAATATCAGATTCATTTACATCAATCCGTCGGTGGCAATGTACTGTTGTCCACCTGCAACCGTTTTGAGTTGTATTATACAGGTCATAAGACAGATGTTCATGATGTTATAGAAGGCATAATAGAACAGCTTGATCAGGAAGATGCATCTGTATTTAGAGAACGTTTGTGGGTTTTAACCGGTGATGCGGCGATAACCCATCTGTTAAAAGTAACAGCCGGTCTGGATTCCATGGTACTTGGAGAAGATCAGATTCTATCGCAGGTTAAAGATGCTTGGACTTTGGCATCAAAAATGGGTATATGTAATAAAGTATTAAACCGTCTCTTCCAAGAAAGCATACGTTTTTCTAAGGAAATCCGAACCAGAGTCGGTATATCTAATCTTCCCATATCTGTAGCTTATCTAGCATATAAACGTGCCATGGATTTTCTTAATACCACAGGTGGTAAAGGGGTTATGATTGTTGGTCTGGGTGAAACGGGTCGTTTAGTCAAGAAGTATTTTGACGAAGTAGCATCAAAAGAAGGTTTGTTGATTTTTAAGACAAGTCGTTCTATATGTCAAATGAATGGGGTAGATCCGGATGACGGTACACTACCTTATGAACAACGTTATGCTTTTTTGAACCAAGTGGATTGTATTATTAGTGCCACCAGTAGTCCTCATTATATCTTTTCCTATGATCAAATACTTGAAACTATGAGTTTTTATCATGGGGAAAAAAGGCGTCAGTTGTTCATAGACTTAGCCGTACCAGCAGATGTAGAACGTCGAATTGATACAATAGACCATATACAAGTACTTGGTATAGACGAAATAGGAAAAACCATAGAGGATAATTTGGAAGTCAGGCGAGAGATGGCAGATCGCATGGCTGAGAAAATTCCTTGTGAAGTAGCATCACTAAAGTCTTGGATGATGCGTTCTGTTGCGGACCCAACCATTGAAGGTCTTCAAAATAAAGTCCAGTCAGCTTATGAAGATGCCATGGATTTAATAACGAAGAAGATACAGCTGAGCCATAAGGAAAGCATGTATATAGAAAAGGTTATAAAGTCAGCGGTGCTAAGGGTAGTCAAGGAACCTATTCTCGGGTTGAAGAATATGGAACAAGAAGAGCTTAAAGATGCCTTGACCTTAATGAAAAAATTATACGATTTGGAGTGAGGCTATGTACTTACCGGTCATGTTAAATATAGAAGAAAAAAAGATAGTCGTTATTGGTGGCGGATCTGTTGCCCTTGAAAAAATCCGTAAGTTAATCGAATTTGGTGCAGTTGTCGAAGTGCTGAGTTTGGCTATTTTATCAAGTATATTAAAGTTAGGTCATCAGGTACATTGTACGATTGGACCTTATACCAAGGACCATATTAGGAATGCTTTTTTAGTTATTTCAGCAACCAATGATTCTATCATCAACAGACAGGTCTATAAAGATTGCAAAGATTTGGGAATTCTTTGTAATGTGGTGGATCAACCGAACTTGTGTGATGTGGTTTTTACCTCTGCCTTAAAAAGAGGTCAACTTATTTTTTCGGTTAGCACCAGTGGCCAAAGTCCCATGCTAGGGCAAAATATTATTGCAAAGTTAGCACAAGAGTATGATTATAGCTGGGAAGAAAAAATAGGTTTATTAGGTGCTATTCGCACAATCTTGAAGCAAAGGGAAAAAGATTCATTTAAAAGAAACAAAATGTTAAAGGCCATCATCAATAAGGACATAGATACCTTAAGACGGATTTTAGAGAAACTGACTATAAACGGGGGATGACATGAAAATAAGATTAGGAACACGGGGCAGTGCATTAGCTTTAAAGCAAACAGAGCTTGTAATGTCCCACCTTCAAGAAGCCTACAAACTAAATCCTAACCCATCAAATGAGACACTGGAACTTGAACGTGTCATCATTGAAACCAAAGGTGACTTGGACCAAACAAGTCCGTTGTCTCAGATTGGCGGTCAAGGTCTTTTTATTAAAGAAATAGAAGGCGCCCTTATAGATAAGAAGATTGATTTAGCTGTTCACAGTCTTAAAGATATGCCGGCGCATCTACCCCAAGGTCTTGTACTTGGTGGTACAATCAAAAGAGAAAATCCTTTTGACTATTTGATTACGAAATCATACTCAAGTCTAGAAACCTTGCCAAAAAAAATCATCATCGGTACAGGTAGTCCAAGACGTAGGGTAGAGCTTGCAAGGGTATTATCAGGTTTAGGTATTGATATTATCTTTGAGAATCTTCGAGGGAATATTGATACAAGATTGAAAAAGCTGGATAATAATGATAAGGACGAGAAAAATTTGGATGGGATTGTTTTGGCACAAGCCGGAATACACCGCTTGGAACTAAAGCAGCATTACCCACACCTGAACTTCATACCTTTAGGTTATGAGGAAATGATTCCGGCGCCTTGTCAAGGTATATTAGGGTTGGAGATTCGAGAAGAAGATGAGTCTTTATTAAGACTTTTGGAATCGGTTCAAGACCACGAAGCCACGATGCAGGCAAGACTTGAAAGAGCCTATCTAAAAGGCACACAGGGTTCATGTCATATGGCTATTGGTGGCTATCTTGCCCTTAGTAAAGACCGTGCCCTTACCTTCTATAGTCTATTAGGAGATGAGCATGGCCAAACAGCCTACAGAGATCAGTTAAATCTAAGTGTTATAAGAAATCTGGATTTGGTCCAAAATGAAGATCTTATCCAAAAGTTAGAAGAAGAGCTTAAAAATCATGGTAGCCTTATGGCCAAAAGACTCAAGTCTCAATCAAAAGGTTTTGTTGCTTTGGTAGGCGCAGGTCCCGGAGACGTCGAACTGATTACCGTTAAGGGTCTGCGCTACCTAAGTGAAGCGGATGTCATTGCCTATGATTACCTAAGTGGTAAGGGATTATTGGATTTGGCGCCTATGCATGCAGAAAAAATATATGTCGGTAAAAAAGCCGGTAATCACACCATGACCCAAGAGAAAATCAACGCCTTACTCATTGAAAAAGCTTTATTAGGGCTCAAAGTCGTACGTCTTAAAGGGGGCGACCCTTATGTCTTCGGGCGGGGTAGTGAAGAAGCGTTGGCTCTCAAAGCGGCAGGTGTTGATTATGATGTGGTACCAGGCATTACATCCGCTATTGGTGGCTTGACCTATGCCGGTATTCCCATAACACACAGGGGATTGTCCACATCTTTTCATGTGATGACAGGACATTTATCCAAGTCAGGTGTACCCATGAATTATGAAGCCTTGACAAAAGCTGGAGGAACCTGTGTTATTCTTATGGGCATTGGGCAAGCCAAGGCCATTGCAGAAGGGTTTTTAAAAGCAGGGAAAACAAGTGAGACGCCAGTTGCCATAATCTATCATGCCACAACTGCGCAACAAGCAACGGTTAGTATAACCCTTGGTGAGCTTAGCACTGCCATTGATGAAAAAGAAAGTCGTTCAGGTCTGATTGTCATTGGTGAGGTGGCAGAGTTACATAATCAATTGGTTAACCTAGAAGCTAAACCTTTATTTGGGGAGAAGTTATTGCTTACCTTGCCGGCACCTGAAGTGAAAAACGAAGGTAGTTTTATGGATAAGGGTAAAATGACCAATCGAATTAAGTTGCTTCAGAATCTAAAAGACCAAGGGGCAGAAGTGATAGAAATGCCCTTGATAGTCCATAAGACACTCAGTCCAGATCCTAGATTTTTTTCAAAAGACTGGTTTTCCGAGTTAGGTGCCATAATTTTTACCAGTCCGTTTGGTGTGACTTGTTTTTTTAAGGCTATACAAGAGTACGCACTGGATATTAGAGTCCTTGCAGGACCGTCGATTATTAGCATTGGGGCATCAACTACACAGACATTAAAAAACCATGGTATTATACCGGACTATATGCCTGATAAGTTCACGACAAGGGAACTGATGGACTTGATACAAAATAAGATGGATAGTAAACAGCTTAGCAAAGGTATTTGTTTTTATAGGTCCAAGCTTGGGAATACAGAAATTATTGAAGCTTTAAGTGAGAAAACACATGTAACGGATGTCCACCTATATGAGGTGCTGCCTATTGAGAAAAAGTTAGATGTGCAGGAATATGATTTATCCGGTATTGTTTTTACCAGTCGCTCAGCTGTAGAAGCCTTTATGGCCATTAAAGATGATTATTATAAAAGTATGATTCGATCATTGCCAGCTTATTCCATAGGTCCGATGACCTCAGAAGCTTTAAATGAGAATCAGTGGTCCGTCATATATGAGGCAACGACACACACATATAACGGCATATTCGAAACAATTATGAAAGAAACAATTAAGTAGTAAAATTGATAATGGAAGGGTAGGCGGTAGGAACATGGGATATTTACCAACGCGATTAAGGCAACATGGTGTTCTTAGAAAAATGGTTCGGGATGTACACTTAACTATGGATGATATTATTTATCCGATCTTCATGGTTGAAGGCGAGAACATATACAAGGAAATTGAGTCTATGAAAGGCCAGTATCACATAAGTGTGGATCAACTGGAACGTTTGGTGCCCCAGTGGCAGTCAAAAGGTATTAGAAGTTTACTGATTTTTGGTGTTCCGGAGGAAAAAGATGATCAGGGGGCATGTGCCTATGACGATAACGGCATTGTTCAAAAAGCTTTAAGGGCCATTAAAGCTATCAGTTCGGAGATTTTTTTGATTACAGACATATGCTTATGTCAATACAAGTCCGATGGACATTGTTGCTTCTTTGACCCTCAAGGTAAAATCAGACGGGAACAGACTTTAAGAACTCTGGATAAGATTGCCATCAGTCATGGTAAAGCCGGTGCAGATATGGTGGCACCTTCTGATATGATGGATGGACGCATTAGAAGTCTTAGAACAGCGCTGGATAAAAATGGCTTTGAGCATCTGCCTATTATGGCTTATAGTGCCAAATATGCGTCGTCTTTCTATGGACCATTTAGAGATGCGGCCCACTCTGCCCCTGCTATGGGAGATCGACAGGCCTATCAGATGGATTACCACCGTACGTCGGAAGCTCTAAATGAATTTGAACTGGATGTTAAAGAAGGGGCGGATATTCTTATGGTTAAACCGGCCATGCCCTATTTGGACATTGTTTCAAAGGCTTCTGAACGCTTTAATAGGCCGATTGCTGCTTATCAAGTAAGTGGTGAATATGCCATGTTAGAATTGGCCGTACGAAAAAATCTCATTGCCGAAAAAAGTATTTATGAGTCTTTGATAGCCATAAAAAGAGCAGGTGCGCATCTGATTCTAAGCTATTTTGCACCTGTGGTAAATGAACTTATAGAAAAATACAGTGAATAGGTAGGTTGATTATGAAGAATAAAGAACTTTTTGAAGCTGCAAAAAAAGTGATGCCGGGTGGGGTGAACAGTCCGGTACGTTCCTTTAGTTCGGTTGCCACCCCGCCTATTTTTGCTAAAAGAGCATTAGGTGCTATGATATGGGATGTGGAAGACAAACCTTATATTGATTTTATCGGCGGATTTGGTCCCCATATCTTAGGGCATGCCAACCCTGTGGTCCTTGAAGGGGTAGTGGGAGTCTTGTCAGAAGGTATTAGTTTTGGTCTTTCAACTGCTATAGAAGTTGAAATGGCTAAGACCATTAACCGATTAATGCCTTCCATGGAAATGATTAGAATGGTGAACTCGGGTACAGAAGCAACCATGAGTGCCATTCGACTAGCAAGAGGATTCACCAAGCGTAAAAAAATACTTAAGTTTGAAGGGTGTTATCATGGCCATTCAGACAGTTTATTAATTAAGTCCGGTTCAGGTGGACTAAGTTTTAATGTGCCTACCAGTGCCGGCGTTCTTGATGCCTTTATTGAACATACGTTAGTCGGACAAGTTAATGATATTAAAGGTCTTGAAGCACTATGGGCAAAATATGGACAAGAGTTGGCGGGGGTCATCGTAGAACCGGTTGCAGCCAATATGGGTATTGTACCCTTAGAGCAAGCTTTTCTTGAACGCTTAAGAGATTTAGCGACTTCTACAAAAACGGTGCTCATCTTTGATGAAGTTATAACCGGCTTTAGACTTGGCTTAGGCGGTGCACAAGGTTACTTTAAAATCCAACCGGACCTAACCTGTCTTGGAAAAATTATTGGTGGTGGCATGCCTGTTGGTGCTTACGGCGGACGGGCTGATATCATGGCTCATATATCACCTCTTGGCGATGTTTATCAGGCTGGGACCTTATCTGGCAACAGAGTGGCAATGGCCATGGGACTGAATACTTTAAATTATTTAGAAAAACATCCTATGATCTATAATAGTTTAGAAGAAAAAGCTATTTTCCTTGAAAAAGCCATGAATGACAATCTAACAGCAGCCGGTATAGAAGGTCAAGTGAACCGAGTCGGGTCATTACTGAGTCTGTTTTTTACAAAAGAACCTGTGACAGATTATCAATCAGTCATGAAATCAGATACAGAACTGTTCGGACGATATTTTACGAAGATGATTGAGGCAGGTATTCTCTTAGCACCTTCAACTTTTGAAGCCATGTTTTTATCTATGGCCCATGATGAGGTTCTTTTAAAAACTTTTGTAGACATTCAGAAAGAAGTATTAAAAAGCCTATAATAGAGTACACCCACTCAATAATATCCCTATAAAAATCAGGAGGTCTATCATGTTAAAAAATGAAAATGCTTTGGAGTTATTTGCTAGTGGATACAACTGTGCCCAATCTGTTCTAGGTGCTTTTTGCGAGGAACTAGGCTTAAGCAAAGAGACGGCATTTAAAATTGCCAGTGGTTTTGGTGGCGGTATGCGTCAAGGTGAAGTATGTGGCGCGGTTACAGGCGCATTGATGGCAATTGGTCTAAAAGAAGGTTTTTACGAACAAGGTGACGTTGAAGGTAAGGCTCATATAGCTGAAAAAATAATAGCTTTTGAAGCCATGTTTGAAGAAAAGAACGGTTCCATATTATGCAAAACATTACTTGGCTACAACCCCTCCATAGACTCCGACCTTAAGATCATTAAAGAAAAAGGATTGTTCACCAATCTATGTCCAAAATTTATTGATGATGGGGTTATTATGACGGAAAAAGTTTTGTCAAATAGTCCTATTGAATAATAACTTGGCATATGCTATACTGAAAAAAATTCATATTTGTAGTGCGGTCCTGTTTTAAGACAGGTTAATAGGGAAAAAGGTAGAAGCCTTTGCAGCCCCCGCTACTGTAAGGGAGTACGAAATCTTAAATGCCACTGACATAGTTGGGAAGGTGAGAAAGTAGGATGATCCCCGAGCCAGGAGACCTGCCACGCTATGTATTTACTTATAATCTTCGGGAGGAGGATTCTGTGAAAATCGCGTGCGATTATTTATAG
>PGZS01000079.1 GCA_002841435.1 Firmicutes bacterium HGW-Firmicutes-3
ATTGAAAAGTATGTTTATTGCTGGTGCAAAATATTTAGAGTCAAAAAAGAAATACGTAGACGAACTTAATGTTTTTCCGGTACCTGACGGCGATACGGGTACAAATATGACACTAACCATTTTAGCGGCGGTACGAGATGTTCAAAAAGTGGATTCAGATGACCTACAAGGTTTGGCTAAAGCCATTTCATCCGGTTCATTAAGAGGCGCAAGAGGAAACTCAGGCGTAATATTATCCCAGCTTTTTAGAGGGTTTTGTAAAGAAATCGCAAGTCATGATGTTTTAGACGCAGTTGTCTTAGCCAATGCTATGCAAAGAGGCTCTGAAACTGCCTATAAGGCAGTCATGAAGCCAAAGGAAGGCACCATCTTAACCGTGGCTAGAGAAGCTGCTGAAAAAGCCGTAGAACTTGCACGTGTTAATGATGATATCGTTGATATCTTAAAAAAAGTCATCATTCATGCAGAAGCAACCCTTCAGTACACACCGGAGTTGTTACCTGTTTTAAAACAAGCAGGTGTTGTGGATTCAGGAGGTCAAGGGCTTATGTATATTCTAAGAGGCGCATTGATGGCACTTGAAGCTGGTGATGATTATGTTGTAGAGTTTGAGGTGGATGATACACATCCGGAGGTTGAATTGATTTACGATCACAGTGGTGAAGCAATCAAATTCGGCTATTGTACAGAGTTTATTATAAATGTTCATAATGATAAGGAAAGCGATAGAGAAGCTTTGGCCTTAAGGAACTACCTTGAAACGATAGGTGATTCAATTGTTGCGGTTTCTGATGAGGATATTATAAAAATTCATGTTCATACCAATGACCCCGGTCTTGCACTTCAGAAAGGTCTCTCTATTGGAGAACTTAGCAATTTGAAAATTGACAATATGCGTGAAGAACATGCCAATCGACTCATTGCGCAGGAAGAACTGGATAAACTCCACCCGACAGAATTAAAAGAAAACGGTTTTGTGGTTATTTCAATCGGAGACGGATTGAGTGAGATTTTTAAAGGTCTGGGTGCCGATTATATTGTTGAAGGTGGTCAGACCATGAACCCTTCTACAGAAGACATACTTAATGCTGTTTCAAAAGTGAATGCGAAAAACGTATTTATCTTGCCAAACAACAAAAATATTATTTTGGCAGCCGAACAAGTGAAAGATATTGTTGAGGATAAACGTATTGTTGTAATTCCGACAAAGTCCATCCCTGAGGGCATCAGTGCCTTAATTAATTTTGAAGATGGAAAAGAACCGGAAGAAAACGAAGATGTTATGACGCAAGCCATTGATGATGTGGTCTCAGGACAAGTTACATATGCTATTAGGGACACAGTTGTTGATGAGAAAGTTATCAAAGAAGGAGATTTTCTAGGTATCGGTAATGGCAAGATTAATGTGGTAGAGACAGATGTTGAAAAAGCAATCCGAAAACTATTTGAATCTTTGATTGATGAAGACAGCGAATTAATTTCAGTTTATTATGGGATGGATATAGATAAAGAAAGCGCAGATCGGTTATCCATGGATCTGGAAAATACATATCCAGATTGCGAGATAGAAGTTCATTATGGTGGTCAACCCTTGTATTATTATATTCTGTCTGTTGAATAAAGCTTAAAAGTATAATTTAAGGCTCTCCTAAAAAACAGTTTAACGTTTACTGTATATAGGAGAGCTTTTTTGCTTTTAAAGCAACCATGAGTATGGTATTATTACCCTAAATGATTTGCAGAAATAAGGTGATCTATATGGAAATGAGTCAACCAATTACTGAATTAAGTGGCATCGGAAAAAAGAAAGCCCAATTATTTAATAAGATTGGTATAACAAGCTTAATGGATTTGGTGACATACTATCCCACAACATATGAAAAGGGTATCGACTTTTCCAAAATTCAAGATATTAAGCCGAATGGAAGGTATCTTATACAGGGAGAAATCCTTTTAGCACCGGTTTCCAAAAGAGCAGGACATATTACATTAACATCTATAAGACTAAAAGATGATACCGGTGAAATCAGCCTAACATGGTTTAATCAGCTTTATCTACAAAAGCAATTAAAAGAAGGAGAAACCATTACAGTGATGGGGAAGGCCTCTTACAAATACGAAAAGCTACAGCTGACTTCTCCGAAAATACTTACAAAGTCGGATTTGGAATATTATGAAGATAAAGGCATTATTCCCATATATCCCTTAACAAAAGGGCTCAGCCAGAAAGCCATTCGATTGGCAGTTGCTTCTGCCATGGATGTTGTCAACAATACTATTGAGGATCATATACCGGCCTCTATGAGGGAAACATATGAACTAGAGACTTTCAATGATGCTATTTTTCAGGTCCACTATCCAAAAAATGAAATAGCATTAAATCATGCTAGAAAAAGATTGATTTTTGATGAATTTCTTTTTTTTCAATTAGGCCTTATGATGCTGAAAGAGGATCAAGTTAAAATTAAAAATCAATATACCTTCACGAATTGTAAATGGTATGAAGACACCCTCGAAAAGTTGCCATTTACATTAACAAGAGCTCAAGGTAGTGTCTTAGAAGAAATCATAAAGGACATGAATGGTCTCTATAACATGAATCGATTGGTTCAAGGTGATGTAGGTTCCGGGAAAACAGTGGTAGCGGCTTTGGCGATAATTTTAGCAGTAGAAAATGGTTATCAAAGTGTTTTAATGGCACCTACAGAAGTACTTGCAAAGCAACACCTATATTCACTAGAGGAGATATTTTTGGATTTAGACCTTAGAGTTGGATTATTGGTTGGGTCTATGACAAAAAAAGAAAAGATGGATTTGTATCAGAAAATCGAAGCCGGCTTAATAGATGTGGTAATCGGCACTCATGCGGTCATTCAAGAAGGGGTTGTTTTCAAGGACTTGGCTTTGGTTATAACGGACGAACAACATCGATTCGGCGTTTTACAAAGAGAAATGTTAGCAGGAAAAGGGCATTATCCACATGTACTTGTTATGAGTGGTACACCAATACCAAGAACATTGGGCCTAATTCTTTATGGAGATATGGATGTTTCTGTTATTGACGAATTACCTCCAGGGAGAAAAAGCATAGAAACCTTTTCTGTTAATGCCTCATATAGAAAAAGGGTTCATGCATTCATTGTTAAAGAAATCGAAGCAGGCAGGCAGTGCTATATCGTATGTCCCATGGTTGAAGAAAACGAAGAAAATGATCTTATTGATGTCATTAGCTACACGGAGAAGCTTAAGATTGAATTACCACCTCATGTACGCATTGACTACCTGCATGGTCAAATGCGCCCCAAAATAAAAAATGAGACAATGGAACGATTTACGAGGGGTGAGCTGGATATTCTTGTATCTACAACGGTTATTGAAGTTGGTATAAACGTACCCAATGCATCCCTTATGATTATAGAAGATGCTCAAAGATTTGGTCTTGCTCAGCTGCATCAGCTTAGAGGTCGTGTCGGAAGAGGTGGCAATCAGTCTTACTGTATATTGATATCAGACACCAAATCCGCGCTTGGCAAAAAACGAATGGCAATCATGACTGAGTCACAAGACGGTTTCTATATTGCGCAAAAAGACTTGGAGATTAGAGGTCATGGTGATTTACTAGGACTTCGTCAAAGTGGTATGCCTATGTTTAAAATCGCCAATATCGTGGAAGATATAGAGATTCTTAAACAAGCCAATATTGTAGCAAAGACAATTAGCGAAAAACGTGATATACTGCAAGAAGCAACTTATGAAAGATTTAGAAATAAATTAGAAGACTATATGGAGACCAATATGTCCTATATAGCATTATAGGAGTTATACTATGCGTGTGATAGCAGGAAGTGCTAGATCCCTACCTTTAAGTGTTCCAGAGGGTAAGGATATAAGGCCCACAACAGATCGTTATAAAGAAACAGTTTTTAATATCATCCGTCCTTATATAGTAGGTTCCAATGTGCTGGATTTATTTAGCGGAACCGGCAGTATTGGTATTGAAGCATTAAGCAGAGGTGCGACCGGTTGTGTATTTGTAGAAAACCATAAAACAGCCATTACTTGTATTGAGAAAAATCTGATTTTTACAAAACTATTTGAAAAAGCAGAGATTATGAAGTATGATTATAGCAAAGCTTTGATGGATTTAGGTAACCATGGTATTCAATTTGAATTAATATATCTGGACCCACCATTTGACCAAGGATTGGAAGCAGTTACGATTTCACAAATCCATGGATATGATTTATTAAAAGATGATGGTATAATGGTATGCGAAAGTAGTTTGAAAACGGATATGTCTTTCCTCAAAGGTCTTAAAACCTATGAAATCATTAAAGAACGTGTCTACAATACTTGTAAATTCAGCTTTATAAGCAAAACAAAGACAATGTAAGGATGTGACATAATGAAAACAGCGGTATATCCCGGAAGCTTTGATCCGGCCACCAATGGACATTTAGACATCATTAGAAGAAGCGCCATTCAAGTCGAGCATTTGATTGTTGGTGTGCTAAACAATGTCAATAAATCAAGTCTGTTTACCATAGATGAACGTGTTAGATTATTAGAATCGTTAACCATGGATCTTCCCAATGTAGAAATTAGATCTTTTTCAGGACTTTTGGTAGATTTCATGGATAAAGTATCGGCGAATCTTATTATTAGGGGGTTTAGAGCTGTATCTGACTTTGAATTTGAAATACAGTTAGCGCAGACAAATCATAGCTTGAATCCGAACATTGAAACCATATTTTTTGTGACAAAGAATGAGTATTCCTTTTTAAGTTCAAGTGTGGTAAGAGAGGTTGCTATGTATGGTGGTGATGTTAGTCAAATGGTTCATCCTATAACCGTTACCTATTTAAAAGATAAATATGAGAGTATGGAGGTATGAGTATGAGTGATGTATTTAATTTAATTGATGAAATGGAAGGTTATTTTGAAGAATGTAAGACAATGCCTTTTTCCAATAAAATCATCGTGGATATGGAAGTGGTATATGAGTTTATGACAGATTTAAGGTTAAAGCTACCTGAAGAAATCAAACGCTCACAAAGAATTCTTGAGGAAAAAGAAAGAATTATAGAAGATTCCAGAAAAGAAGCCGACCATGCTCTGAACAAAGCTTCAGCTAGGGTCAATGAATTGGTTGATGACCATGAGATAAGTAAAAAAGCAGAAAAGAAAGCTCAAGAAATTATTGAGGCAGCCAATCAGACTGCAAAAGAGATTAAAGTCGGTGCTTATGAATATGTAGAAGAATTGGTTGAGCAGATGGAATATGCTATGCGGGATACGATAGAACAGACCAATATCCATTATGGTAAGTTTGAGAATTATATCACGCAGCAGGTCAAAGTCATGGCCAATAACAGAGAAGAGTTAATTATGAGTAAAAACAAGCTGGATGATTAATGGGTAAAATTAATTCTTCTAAGTACACGGGTAGATAAGAATCTATATCATAATTTTTAAATATACTATTGACATATACATCTTTATATTGTAATATATAAATATAAAATAAACCTGTTTTGATCAGGTAAACAAATATAGAGGTGTATTATGAATTTATTAAAGAAAAGCTATCAGAATATTTCATCAGACGAAGTGAATAAGATTGTGAAGGACAAGGACGTTCAGATCATTGATGTAAGAGAACAATATGAATTTGCGGCCGGACATATTGAAACGGCCAAACTCATTCCCTTATCAACGATACCAAGTCGCATCAATGAGATTGATAAGAATAAGAAAGTCATTGTTGTCTGTGCCAGTGGCGCAAGAAGTACAAGTGCTTCTAAGTACTTAGGTAAAGAAGGTTATGATACTTATAACATGGTTGGTGGTATGATGGGATGGCGTTATAAAACAAAATAGTATTGGAGAAGCTGTCTCAGAATGTTGAGTCAGCTTTAATTTTGTGTTGATATGTTGTTTGAGCGGATGTCAATGAAATTGAATGTGATGTTAAAGTGGGTCCCATGAAAACCCTTCCACAGTCTGTATGATTACGGTCTCCGATTGGTGCATCCATGCACCAAAAGTCGACGGTCAGCATCCATGCTGACTGACAAATTTCATAAGAATGTTTTCAGTATTAGCATCATATCTTGAAGACTGACATGATGCATGAGGTTACTTTCTTATGAGCCTCCTCACACAGACTGCTTCCAGGAACTTCATGGTCGATGTTGGCTAACTGGCATTGCTGATTATCCTTAGCTCATCAATGTTATTTACTACTTTAAACCTAATGAAGTTTTTGCATATCAGATGCATTTTTATTTAAGAAGCTTAATCTTTTTTTAAATGTTTGTTTCTGGTCATACCCAGTATATTTAAATTGATGCGAAACCGAATGAGGAAAGAAAAAGCGCTGATCAATCACAGTTCTACATGGATGTAGAACGTCCTTCATTTTTACATGGATGTAAAAAAGAAGGATGGTTGAGCAGTGCTTTTTATTGACGAAATGACGACCTATTACCGAGTAGATGTGATACACAGCTTTTCCACTGACCGTACGAAGTGTAAGGCAAGGAAAAGCTGTGTGTTACATCTACGATTATAACATATAATATCAGCCACACTCATTATATCCCCAGTTTGTTTTAAAGGGCAAAGCAAAAGTAGGTCTTTCATTAAGTAATAAAAGAAGTCCCTAAGCTTTTTTTCACTTAGAGACCTAATTGATTCTTATTTTTGTTAACAAAGAGCTTTAATTCATAGAGAATAGACTACCATTTACCTTTGTTCATATGAGCTTGTAGCTCAGCTTTAGCAAGACCTTTGATTTCCCATGCCATTTTGATGGTTTTTTCAAAAACATCAACACAACCTGGGTCAAGACCGATTTCGATTCCTGCTTCGCTTAAGTCTATCATTGTTGCAGCAAGATTTACCAATTCCATATGAAGATCATTGGTTTCATCAGAAGCATAAATCTTGTTCGCATCTTCCTCAGATAAAACAACGTGTTTTTCTTTAGGTGCACCACATTTTGGGCAAAAATCCAAAGCCTCATCCGCCTCGTATACATAGCCACATACTGTACATTTAAATAGATTCATTTAGTTGCCTCCTTATTATTCATGTTTAATAATTGCATATTGTTTGATTCAATTTATTATATCACATATAAAAAGAATTGGTAGACCATAGTTTATAATGGTAGTCGAATAATAGGTGTTTCAAATTCGTTTTTCATTTTCGTACCATAATAAAAATGAATAAGATGATTATAATGCAATGTACTATTTAGATCAGCTTTATAGGAAAGCAGTTGTAGGTCGTCTAATTGCTTACATCCTTGACGTATATTCACAATGATTGGCAAGTCTTCATCATATTTTTTTATGGCTTTTAACATCTCCTGGCCTTTAGGATTGAAGCCTAAGACTTTTAGATAAGGCTTCATTTTTGCACTTAATAATTCAAAGGTTTTTTGGTCATGACCGAGATAGATATGCAGGAGTGCTCTTGCCACTTTGGTTCTTGTATAACGTTTAGATAGGATTTTGTTCACTAAACTATCATAGTCAAAGGCATGTAATGCCGCTTCGATAATTTTGTACTCAAGTCCTTCATTTACATCCTGATAAGTTCTCAGAACTTCAGGCGTACTAGCAAGTATTTTATATTTTAGAAACGGGAAAATCATATCATAAAATATTGGGCCTTCACCGGAATGAATAGCATTTTCTAATATATTATAGGAATAAATCGGTAGTTTGTCTGACAGGGGTGTATGCATGTCATGCTCACGTAAGTACTTCCTTATAGCTGTAGCAGAGGGAATAGTTGTTGTACTATTCTCATCATGGTACTCTGATCCAATACGCTTGACAGTTGTTGGTATAATCTTGCTGTTATGTCTTTTTAAAGCTTTTATGTACTCAATACCCAAAATATTGTTTGGCGTCTTAATGGCTTTAGCCGTTTCAACGGACATTAGATGATGATTATGGACGTATTTAAATAAGGCTTTTTCTCTTGCTTTAGGAAAAGTATCGCCCGTACTAAGATATTCATTCAATAGGTATCGAAAACCAATGGGCTCATTATGAAGTACATCTGCGATTTGTACAAGATCATCAATTAATCCGGATTCACTACCGAAATTCAAATGTGTTGTGATACCGGTTGCGTTTAAGAGCTTTATAGCCATGTGTGAAAAATATTCAGCACTGGCAGTGGCAAAGTAAGTGGGTAGCTCAAGAACTAAGTCAACACCTGTATGAAGCGCGGCCTGGGTTCTTAAATATTTATTAATAACGGCAGGTTCACCGCGTTGGACAAAGTTGCCACTCATAATCAGGACAACGCCTTGTGCATTTGTAGTTGTTTTTGCCGCTTCAATTTGGTATGCATGGCCTAAATGAAGTGGGTTATATTCGGTGACAATGCCACATATGTTCATAATTTCCATCCTTTATAAGTGTTCTCTAGAAAAGTATATCATAATCCCGACTTATATGGCTATACAGTTTAACCCTTTAACCTGAAGATGTTTATAAAAAAAACAACAAAAACCTAAAAAAGCATTGTATACAATGAACACAAAGTATATAATAACCATATATGAACAATGATCATTAACTGTAAGCAACAATTATGTGCTTAGAGTCAATGGTCTTTGAAAATTAAAGCAAGAAATGAGCCAATCTGAAAGGGGCAAGAAATGAGTTTTATTGAAACGATTAAGAACAGAGCAAGACAATCCAGAAAAACCATCGTATTACCTGAAAGTATGGAATTAAGAACACTTGAAGCCACAGCCCAAATATTAACCGAAGATATTTGTGATGTTATTCTAATCGGTGACAAGGCTGAAATTAATAAAGTAGGCAGGAATCTTGACATTTCACGTGCAACCATTGTGGATCCGAGTTCATTTGAGCAAATGGATGTTTATGTTGCCAAGTTAATGGAACTTCGAGAAAAAAAAGGCATGACTTTAGACAAAGCCGGGGAAATCTTAAAAACAGATGCATTGTACTTAGGCGTCATGATGGTGAAAATGGGATTTGCTGACGGTATGGTAGCCGGTGCAATTAATTCAACAGCCAATGTACTTAGACCATCTCTTCAGATTTTAAAAACAGCACCCAATACAAAACTTGTTTCTTCATTCTTTGTCATGGTCGTACCAAATTGTGAATTTGGACATCAAGGCATTTTTATTTACTCCGATTGTGGATTGGTTCAAAATCCAAATGCAGAAGAACTTGCAACAATAGCCGGTAGTTCTGCAAAATCATTTGAAAATCTTGTGGGTGTTGAACCTATAGTAGGTATGTTGTCACATTCTACAAAGGGAAGTGCCACACATCCGGATGTAGATAAGGTTGTAGAAGCTACTAAAATCGCAAAGTCACTTTATCCTGAGTATAAAATTGACGGAGAATTTCAATCAGATGCAGCTATTGTTCCAAGTATAGGTGCAGCAAAAGCACCTGGCAATGAGATTGCAGGACATGCCAATGTATTGGTTTTCCCAGATCTTGATGCGGCTAATATTTGTTATAAGTTAACGGAAAGACTTGCTAAAGCAGATGCATACGGACCTATTACACAAGGAATCGCAAAACCTGTCAATGATTTATCTAGAGGCTGTACAGCTGAAGATATTGTCGGTGTCGTTGCAATAACAGCGGTACAGGCACAATAGAATGACGAAGGAAAAGGGAGTAAAGATATGAATATTTTAGTATTGAATTGTGGAAGCTCTTCTGTCAAGTATCAATTAATTAATATGGAAAATGAGGATGTATTAGCTATTGGTATATGTGATCGTATTGGTTTTGAGGGTTCATTTATGGGGCACAAACCAAAAGGACATGATAAGATGAAGTTACAAATACCGATGAAAGACCACAAGGAAGCTGTAAAAGCAGTTCTTGCAACTTTAACAGACCCTGCCCACGGCGTTATTGATTCTATGGATGAGATTGCTGCCGTTGGTCATAGAGTTGTACATGGTGGAGAAGCATTTTCAGCTTCGATTATTATTACAGAAGAAGTCAAAGATGCAATTAAAGCATGTAGTGATTTAGCACCGTTGCATAATCCTGCCAATCTTGTTGGTATCAATGCATGTGAAGTGCTTATGCCTAATACAAAACAAGTTGCGGTATTTGATACGGCTTTTCATCAAACTATGGAGCCAAAATCTTACCTATATGGTCTTCCATACAAGTACTATACCAAGCATAAAGTCAGAAGATATGGATTCCATGGTACTTCACACAAATATGTTGCTTATAGAACAGCTGAGTTTTTAGGACGAAATATTGAAGATATGAAGATTGTTGTTTGTCATTTAGGTAATGGTGCAAGTGTATGCGCTATTGATAGAGGCAAATCGGTAGATACAAGCATGGGATTAACACCTCTTGAAGGACTTGTAATGGGAACTCGTAGCGGTGATCTTGATCCAGCAATTGTTCAGTTTATTGCAGAAAAAGAAGGTTTAACACTTGATGAAGTCATTAATGTTTTAAACAAAGAATCCGGTATTAAGGGATTATCACAGTTCTCTAGTGATTTTAGAGATATTGAAGATGCAATTGCTGATGGTAACCAACAAGCAATTTTATCCATGGATGTATATCATCTTAGGGTGGCTAAGTATATTGGTGCTTATGCGGCGGTTATGAACGGTATTGATGCTGTTGTCTTTACAGCAGGACTTGGTGAAAATAACCACGAAGTGCGTAAAGAAGTCTGTAATTATTTAGGTTATTTAGGTGTTAAAGTAGATGATGAATTAAATCATGTTCGTTCAATGGAACGTGACTTCTCAGCAGAAGGCGCTACTGTAAGATCTCTTGTGATTCCTACTAATGAAGAACTGGCCATCGCTAGAGAAACGAAGCAACTTATCAAAAAAAACTAGTCAATGGTTAAAAGGTCAAAACTAAGTTTCACTAAACTCTTTTATGGATGTATGTGAAAGCTTAATTGTATTATTTTGACGCCTTAACTATCTATTTATTTTAATAACCTATTATATCTTATAAAGGCAATGGCTCATGTTGTTGCCTTTATATTATTGAAATCAAGGTGTGGCTTATTATTCGATATAATATTTACCCTTGACAAAATATTTGGGCATATGTATAATTACATGTGGTTATTATTCGAGGTATAAAGCGGTTTTGCTTTACAGCTAAAGGGGTGGTATCATGCATATTAATTTAACGGAACTGTTTTCACAAACGGTTGAAGATGTTACTATCCGGCGAACCTTGGAAATGGATCGACTTGAATTTGGTGGTGAGAGCTTTGAACTCAATAAGCCCATCAATATCGAATTTGAAGTTACCCAATTAGGTGAAGGTGAATATTTGACCCAAGGCAAGGTTGAAGCAGAGTTGGTAATGTACTGCAATCGTTGTATGAATGAAGTCATATCAATAGTTGAAGGTCAGTTCACAAAA
>PGZS01000080.1 GCA_002841435.1 Firmicutes bacterium HGW-Firmicutes-3
ATCCACCATTCTTTTTGTACCGAGTGCCCTTGCCTCATTCATCATTTCAGTGTAGCTGGTTAATTCTCCACCTACCATGGTTTTAAAACCAGCCATGATATCTTTTCCCATGTGTTTTGCTTGAATCGTACTACCCTTAACAATCCCTAACGTTTCAAGTTCTTTTCCCGTGATATAATCAGTATTTACTAAGATCATTGTCATCCTCCTTATCAATCTCTTTGAATCTCATGATGAGTGTATAAATAAGCGCAGCTATAACGATCATAATTATTACCGCGACAAATCCTAATACTACCTTAATTCCATAGGGTATGTTAATCAACATACCTGTTAAAATCATGGTCAAGTAACCTAATAGATATAATGTGAGTATCCCCACCACAACACTAGGGGCTATTTTTTTATTCATTACATTCCCTCCTTACAATTCATTGCACCAGCCGGAAGAACTGTCCTTTGGTCGCTCCCTTTGGTTGCTAACCGGAAGAACCGTCCCCTTGGTTCGCTTGGTTCGCCTTGGTTCTTATTCGCCCTAATGATGTTTTTTGTACAAGGCATAAATATAAGGAATCGAAACGCCGGATGGGTTGATATATGTATAATCTTCATATTTAACAAGCTCAAATTCATAACCCATGCGCCTTGTCATTTCACCAATAGAGTAGCGATGAAGTTTAAGTCCCGCACATTTTCGGGGTGCCTTAGTAGAGAATTCTGCCAGTAAAACATATCCTCCCGATTTTATTGCAGACTTTAAGTTTACGAAATACTTTAGGATATCCGCTTCTTTACGTAAAAAATGAAGAACAGCACGGTCAATCCAAATATCAGCCTGGGTTATTCCTTCTGGTAGTTCTTTTGAGATGTCGTGATGCAGCCAAGTTAATTTGCTGTTTTTTCCAATTCGGGTTTTCAGTTTATTTAGAGCTTCATCGCTGATATCATTCAGAATAAGTTGATGCCCTCTGTTAAGAAGCTGATCAACGAGTTCTGATGTTCCTGCACCCGGGAGAAAAACCGTGTTGGACTCAGCCATAGGAATCAGATCTATAAACTTTAAAGTCTGTGAGACATCATTCTCATACCATCCGAGTTCAGGATCAACTTTGGTGGAAAAAATCGTATTCCAGTGTTCATTTGGTGTGTTTATGTTCTTCTTTCTGCCTAACATATTATGTACCTACTTCCGTGAAATTATATTTAACTTTGAAGAAACGTCGACACCCTCACCATGATTTCATTACGCCTAAGCATGTGTGGCATATAAGCCATCTTCTGTCCATTGCTGCTGACTTCTTCAAAAACTGGTACTGTCATCTTTATCCTGTACACTTCTATCACCAACAGCAACTGCTCATCAATCGTTGTCGTGTATGTGTCCGGAAGAACCGTTGGATAACAAGTCTCATAGATAATTGAAGCTATTTTATCCTTTATCTCGAAAATATTGAGTTCCGAATCAAGTCCAATAACCTCTCCTTGATCGTTGACACCAATAATGAGTTTGCCGCCTCCTGTATTGGAGAATGCAATAATTGTTTTGGCTAACGTATTGCTCTTTGGTAATTCAATTTTATATTCAACATTTTTGCCTTCTCCTTTTTCTATAGCACTTTGCAAACCATCTGACGTATCCTTTCTTCGGCATTCTTCGGCATTTTTAAAATATTATATTGGTTAAGTGGTAAAACCTATTCAACCAATATGACCTAATTCATAACACCTTTTTATTATATCATACGCTTTTACAATACTATATAATCAAAGTTTAACTATGCGAAAAGTATAGTAAAATACTGCAACTTTAACAAATGAAGTAATCTACTCTAACTTCAAGTAATTATCTTATATCCTAAGTAATGTAAACATCCGGGGTATAGATTACTAACTATAAATTTACACGGTACCCGCTATTTACCGTAAACTTCTTAGCAGTCGTAAAAACTTTCCCTTTTGTTGCTTGAGGAGAAGAACTGTCCTTCCGGTTGGCAAAATCGCTTACGATCTGTCAGCCGGAAGAACCGTCCCTCTGGTTACCTCTGGTTAGATAAATACATCCTCTGTATCAATAACTAGCCCCTCGAAAATCACGGAAGTAACTTGTTGAGATCTGGTATAGGCTTTGTTCTGTACCAGCTTTCGGTTCTCAAAACTGTAGGCGATGATCTGCATATTTTCTGTATCAACAATCCAATACTCCGAGACACCACTTCGCATATACAGGTTTGACTTGATCATCATATCTTTAGACTTCGTTGATTTGGACAGCACTTCCACAACTAAGGTGGGAATGCCGTCATAGGAACCTTTTTCATTAATCATTTTAGGGTCACAGATCACCAATATATCTGGTTGTACCACATTAGGATCATCCTTAAATGACTTTGCTTCATTATATAACCTTACATCAAAAGGGGCTGTTAATGGCCGACAAGGTTTTCCTTTAAACCAATTGTAAAACTGGCCAAATATCTCATTGACCGCAACTTGATGTGGAAATAATGGTGAACTCATCATATAGATCTGTCCGTCAATCAACTCATATTGCTTCTCAGACTCTTCTTGACCTGTAAGATCCAAAAACTCCTCATAAGAATAGCGTCTAACCGTTTCATAGTCTGCCGCTTCTTCTCGTAAGTAAAATCGTTCTTCCTCGCCAATGCCCTTTAGTACCGCTATAGGCTTTTGATTTTTCTCGATATAAATTGTCGACCCATCACTAGCTAATTTTAAATATTTGCCAAAAGCGTTCTGTAACGTCGTTGTTGATATTTTCAAACAATCACCTCACCTCTAAAATATAATATATATTATATTCTTTTTTAGCTACTATGTCAATTATTTAAAGACTATTTTAGCTAATATATTTTAAATTTGATAATCTATTTTCCTGATTTTATACTTGTTTTCACTATTACAAATCATTATGGTATTTCTTTATTCTCAATCTGGCTAGGATGTGAACTGTATCGAACGATTAGCTAAAAATACCCACTCGCCAAATTCACATGACAAAAGGGTCTCTATTATTCTGTATTAACTTTTGTTACCCATCAAACCGGAAGAACCGTCCCTCTGGTTGCCTCCCTCTGGTTGCCTCTGGTTGCTAGTCCCGTAAAACTTTGTAGCCTGTAGACGGTCCATTACCAACTTTTATAATCCGACCTGTTTTTCTTAATTTATTAATGAGCTCTATTGTTTGAGATTTTTCTAGGTCTATATGGCTCTGAATATCTACACGTTTAATCATCGGATGCTTTTTTATAAGGTTATAAATCAACTGTTCTTTGCCTTCCCAAATATGCTTTTCCTCACCTATAGACTTGCTATGATTATTTAATGTCTGCCCCAAATAAGGTAACACTACAGTGACGGAATGCTCACTTGTTATAAACTTTGGTTTCACATATTGCTCTGCATATTGTTCTCTAATGCGACGGATACCCGTTGCAAGTTTTTCAATGATTTTTAATCTTAAGAAAATATCTGCAATCTTTATATTCCTAGCCTTTGAAATTCTTCCTTCAATAAATTCTTCATTCAACAAACCAAGTGGCAATCCACCAGGTGATACAATCTCTATTCTATCAGAAAAAATCTCAATTCTACTGTCAACACGAACTGAATAGTCTCTATGGACAAGCATATTGGCAACAGCTTCTCTGTAGGCTACTATTGGAATATCTTCTACTGTTTTTCTGTAAGGTGAATCAATAATCTCACCTGTATTTATATGCTTTTTATAAAATGTCATACATACATCAAACTGTTCAAGTACAGAACATGCGTCTAATGTTTCCCTATCCTTTATTCTACTGACACTTGTATCTGCAAAAGCAATCAGCTGAACGACCGAGCTCTTTTGAGGATTCTCATCCGATAGCAATGCGGCTGCATTGTTGTAATGTTCATTTTCAATTAATCCTAATGTCTTTAGAAGGTCGTCTGATAAATCAGAAATCTGAAGATGTTTTTTCATCAATTGTTTTAGATAATTAAAGGTTAATCCCTGATTCCTTGAGATCAAATCTTCGTACCCTAAATTCCTACCCTCTAAAATCAGATTTTGATTGATCATGGCGTCTACCTGAACTGTAGACGTGTCTCTTCGCATATAGGCTTTATTTTGATACGTATAAGGTGTATGATCACCCTTATAAACTTTTACAACGAGAAGCTTCTTTTTTTCAACTGTAACTATTTCAAATTCATAGTAAGGCCTTGGAAGAATTGAATCATTAATTGCGTTTTCGATATTAAGTTTTAGTTCGTCTATTTTGTCGATACCAACAATTATGCCATCATTCTTTATTCCCAGTATAACATAACCATCATGAAAATTAGCATAGGCACTAACTGTTTTTAATATTGTTCTTGAATACTCTTGCTTATATTCAACTGTCTTTTTTTCACCATCTAAAAACATATAATCGACCTCCATTCCGGACGATATATTATCGTCCGGTTTGAGCATATCATATACACTTTTATTTGGCAAGCCCCTTGTCTAAAAAAAGCTGTAATAAGGTAAAATCAAAGCAGAAAATATCGGCGAATGATTATCGTCCGATATCTTCCGGTGGCTTTCTTATTAGAACGAACCACAAGAACTGTCCCTGGTTGGTTTTACTTCACCATTAATATTTTGCTTTTCTCAATTATCTCTTGATCTTGATTGATCATACTTAATATTCGTTGAACTGGCCCAGAAGGAATATTTTTATCAGCTTCCCATGCTTCAACTGTTTTTACTGCTACACCTAATGCTTTGGAAAAACCGCTTGACTTAACTTCTTCTTTGTTCTGATTTCTTTGATCTGTGCTCCATGAAAATGGGGTAAATCGGCGATCTCAACTACATGGTTTTACTTTCGTTCATTCTCGTAGCATCACCCTTTATATCAGTTTCTATCACTACTAACACTATTCTGTCACTGGTAGTGATAGAATACAAGAAGAAAAAAGTTAGCCAAATTCACGACTAACGGATCTCGGTTATACTGTATTGATTCTTGTTACCCCACTGAACCAGAAGAACCGTCCCTCTGGTTGCTTTTGAACTCCTTAATCCTTCTGTAAAAAGTACTTCTTGATGAAATACCAAGCTTAATCATGGCGTCTTTAACCGTTATCTGTTTCTCTTCAAGCTTATCAATCATTTCAGCTAAGAGTGGTATTGAAACTGCTACTTTTTTTCTGCCAGTATATTTTTTTTGCTTTTTTGCAATCTTAATACCCATTTCTTGTTTCTTTCTTCTCTTACTTTGCTCTACTATATATAGTGGATAAATAAGTGCGTAGATCACTTTTCTATTTGAGTCGTCAATATAGAAATCTCCAGCTTTTAAAGTGGCACATTTTACTATGATATCAAGTAGAATTTTAAGGCGCTGGTAGTTATTTCTCCCTATATCTGTAACCCTATCAAACACGAATGATTGACCAGGGTATATATTTTTTGTAGAGAGCTGAGTATCTGGCTCGACATATTGATCAACAACAAGATTATCACCTGTATACTGGTAATCTGTTTTTATGAGCCATTCAAGAGGGTCCATATACTCAAGTCCTGCCTCATCAAGGTAGGCCCAAAGATCTTCTCTATTCTCCTGGGGTACTCTTTCATATATGAATGTTGGAATTTTGTTTTCTCTTAGATAAGTTTCTTTTCTAAGCTCCAGATTAAGGCCAGGTATACCTTGAAAAGTTGCAGGTGTCAGTAAATCTATTACCTGATAATATGGTTTGAATACATACTCAAAGGTGTCATCCTCATAATGTGTTTGTGTAAGATGGTATACAGCATATTTTATATCTAGTAAGTCCTTTGAATATATCGTCGCTTCGACAGATTTCTTTTTCAACTTCCATTCATCCTTTCATATGTTGCTCTGATTATCAAGGAAAATCTACTTTTAATCATATGTTTATAGAAAGCTTTATGTGTCTCACTGATGTGTTTTATTGAATCAATGATTGTTACTATTGCCTCCATATTAAATCGTTCATATACCTTTATAAGTGCATCGTTACATTCTTTGTAAGCCATGCTACTAATCACTTCATAATAGGAACTTTTTTGCCCATTAAGTAATATCTGTAAACGCTATTATAATAGTTGACCACTATATAACTTTTTATTTTGTGAGTATATGCTATAATCCATAGTGTCTCCTTGTGTCAATAGGGTATCTTTTTTATTTTGGCACACCTATTCTAAATTACCTGATTAATTCTACCTGCCCAACTGAATAGGGTGTGAATGTAGAATACCAGTTTTATCCAACGAAATTTAGAGTAAGTTCTTACCCCTTGATCCATATCACACATTCACAACTATGCACAAAACAGCTCTTTAAAGGCAAAAAAGACCCGCTAGCCAAATTCATGACTAACGGGTCTCTATTATACTGTATTAACTTTTTTTACGTCACTTCACCGGAAGAACCGTCCCATTCGCCTATGGTTCAACTGATTTTATTCAATCTCTTTATCTCACATTGTAACTCTAGTTTCACCTTAACACATTCATTGCATTGCATATCCTTATCAACCTCAAGTACCGTACATGTATACCTGCTGTCTTTTTTTAAATATTCTAAAACACTTTCACAATAATATCTAGGCAAATATCCGACATGGTTGTCTTTTTTATCTAGTATTTTAATCGCATTTTTATCATGCATGTTTGATGGCTCCGGCTTAAGAGTTAATTGATCCCCTTTGATTAATCGAAGAGCTTCTTCGCAGTCATCACCACCACATCCAATATAATGCCTTATACCTGCAATATGAAAAACTCGTTCAACTTCTCCATCCTTTGTATTCAAAATAGGATCGATAAATTCTAATGTATCAATTGGTAATCTAGCTCCACTTTTTTTTAATAGTGTATAATCATCAAACGCATCCAAACCATATTTAGAAAGAATCCTTTCAATACCTCTTCTTTTACGATCAGGTAATCTACTTGAAAAGGTTGGAAATAAAGTGTCACTTTTATAAGTTTTATTAATATCCTCAAAAGATATTAGTAGTTCAAACCCATTCTCAATAGCCTTCTGCACTTCATAACCATAAGAAAATTCATACTGCCCATTTTTACACAATTCTCCCACTACATAATTGCGCCTTGTAACAGGTTCTTTCCAAATTAAATAAAGATAATCTTTTCCTTCTTTTCTTGACACATTTACTCCTCCTTTCTAAGTTCTTCATTAATGAGATCGACTTTTCCCATTAAGAATTTCCGAATTAAATCCATTCTCTTTTCACTTATTAATCCAGTATATGATTCCATTATACCATTTATACTATTCTCATTAATTGAGTTGACTATATGTATAACGAAATCAATAATATCTTTATCGTAATTTTTTAATAAATACTTTAAAACACTTAAATGAGTAGGTTCTTTTTTAATATTTTTATCTATTCTTATTCTGGATGCTGATTTGCTGTCTATCAAAGAATTAAACCGAACTTTATCATTCCCTAAAAATTCATCAATTTTGCTTTCATGTATATAGCAGCACAGCGATGATCCATTATCATATAATGGGCATAATCTAACACTATCCTCTTTTTGTAAAATAGCCCAGTTATTTTGATGTCTATCTGTATTACCTATTAAAAAATCAAAAATAAGAATTTTCAAAAAATCCTTTTCAAATTTATAATGTTGAAGAGATCTTAAAATCATATCAATTGAATAGTATTCTTTCTTAACCTCATCATATAAAGTTAATGGGTTGTAATCTGGATAGTATTTGTTTATTAATTGTATACCTTCAATTAGGTTTTCGTCCTTTTTATTAATTCTGTAACTTAAAGATCCAATTCTACCTTCATAACTTCCAATGTCCACTTGCATACATTCAATATTTAGTAAATTAGCTAATTGCATAGCTATTTTTTCTGACAGATGTTCCGTTGTAAACTCGGTTTTTCTAAACTTAAATAATCCTATTTCACCACTGTCTTGATTTACTAGCCATATTTTTTCACTTCGCCCGCTTCCTTCTGAGGCGCCTTCATATTCTAACCATGAGCTGAAATCTTTAATTATAATCACAACCTATTTTTCAAGTATATCAAATTAGTTTATTTTTTTTATTGTCTGACATAAATTATATCACATATTATAACTTTATACATCTGTTTTTGAGTATAGAAAAACGCTTGAAAGCAAGTATGCTGCAATAAAGACTACCTCTTGATCTTCAAGCTTACCTATATAAACCGTATAGCCTCCTCTCCTTAATTCACAATAAACGACGGCCTTCACTCTGAAGATAATTTGTTATCGAAACTGACTTATTTTTAATTTCATTCGGGGGATACTTGTATTTCTTTGTTCTCAATCTAGCTAGGGTGTGAACTGTAACGAACGCCATATTTATAGTTGTAAGCATACGGGTGATTCTAGATCACTTACGATGCACGAAACATCTTTTTCAAGGCGAAAAAAAACCGTTTGCCAAATTCATGACTAACGGGTCTCTATTATACTGTATTAACTTTTGTTACGCCATCAAACCGGAAGAACTGTCCCTCTGGTTGCTGCCTTTACAACCCGAAGGAACTATCCCTGGTTCCGGTTGTTATTGATAAATATCTTTGCGGTGACCCAACTCTATGATTGTAATTAAAACCTTTTCATCTTTGATTTTTGCCAAAATACGATACTCACCAACACGATAGCGCCACTTGTCTCTTAGATTTCCCTGTAATGCTTTACCATACAGTCTAGGATCTGAACAACCGACTAACTTTTCTTCAATATATGCTATTATGAATGTTGCTATTTTTTTATCCATTTTTTCCAACTGCTTAACAGCCGTTTTGGTGTATTCAACTTTGTACATCATAAACCCAATGCCTTTTTTAAATCATCATGGCTAATTCTATCCTGATCTCGTTCTTCTTCCCATACTTTATTAAAAAGTGTTAAATCGTATTCATCTTCGATCTTTTCAATAACTGCTTGTCGGATAAAAGAAGATAAATCCATTTGATTCAATTGGGCATATTTTCTTATTAATGTATCATCTTTATCATTTAGTCTTATTGAAATTGTACTCATTTTCATGCCTCCTTTGCACAATGTGTGCTACAATGTATTACATATTTATGTTATCATACTACCTCTAATCTGTCAAAGTTCAATGCCTATAAAAAGAATCCGCTTATCATTTAGTGACTAACGGGTCTCTATTATACTGTATTTACTTTTGTTACCCCACTGAACCAGAAGAACCATCTCTGTGGTTGCTACGCCATCAAACCGCAAGAACTGTCCCTCTGGTTGAGAAGAACTGTCTCTGTGGTTATTTTGGTTTCCTTTGGTTCACTCACGAAACACTTTTTTCTTTGGGAACAAAATTTAATTCTAAACTCATATCCATTCCTTCTGCTAGTCTCTTTAACATATTAAGGCTAGGATTTCTTGTTCCATTTTCTATCTTACTGATATCCGCCTGATTGATTCCTGTTGCTTTTGCTAATGCTTCTTGCGTCAAATGTCTACTACTTCTTGCTGTAACAATTGCTTTAATGATATCAAATTCAGGCTGTAAGTTTTCATACTCAACACGAAATTCCTGATCCTTCATTTGTTCTTCAACGAACTTATTCAATGTTTTCATCCTATTTCACCTTGCCTCTCTAAATAATCTTTCCGATATTTTTTCGCAAGTGTAATTTCATTTTTGGGTGTTTTTTGAGTTTTCTTTACAAATCCATTTGTAAGAATTATTTTTCCGTCAACATAGAAAAAATATAAAACCCTTGAAATATTACTTCCGACTTTTCCTCTAGCCTCAAATATACCATCCTCAATCGCTGCACTGTACGGCTCTCTTAGCAAATTACCTTTATCTTGTAGAATTTGTAATATAGCTATTAATTTTGCCCGCATTTTAGGATCCAATCCTTCTAAAAATAACTCAACAGGACATTTACCATCCTCTGTTTCATAAAATATAACTTCAAACATAAGCTCTCCTCAGTAGAATTTTCTTCAAATTACATTATATGGTATATATGCCATATTGTCAATGTTTCATAATTGCTTACTAAACATTAAAGCTAATATAGTTAACTATACGAAAACCTCTATTTCGCGTGTAGATAGTACATGAAAGTCTTGTTAGTCACAAGAACTCTCCCTCTGGTTGTGCCCTTTCATTATTACAATTCAGTATAACCTTTAAGTCAATACACTGCATTTACAACGTGTAAATATATTTATAAAACTTAATATCAATAACGACTTAGATTCTAAGAGCATTTATTTAACTTCTATTTCACGTATAGTTAATTGAAGACCCGCTAGCCAAATTCATGACTAACGGGTCTCTATTATACTGTATTAACTTTTGTTACCCCACCGGGCCGGAAGAACCGTCCCCTTGGTTTAAACAACTTCCTGCTACTACTTCATTTGGCAATAGCACATCATTATCTTCAATAATCGTTGTAGCCTTTGCAGAGAGCTCATCATGATCATTAAGAAGATATCGAAGGATAATGTTTGCATCAACTATTTTCATAATTGTCCACCACTGCCTTAGACCAAGCATCGCTTTCTTGAGCCTGTAAACCCTCGTTTTTATACTTTGACAAAGCCCCTCTTAATCTCTTCTTTTCTACTTTTGCTAAATCTTCTTTATCTGAAAAGGGAAGGATTATAACTTCTACTTTCCTATTTTTTAATCCCTTAGGTATGTCTATGAAATTTTCTAAGTCATCACTGTTTTTTACTACTCTCACAAAATCCATATCTTTTCGCTCCTTCCTTTCAAAGCGTTACTTATTACTATTATATCATGTAGCCATAAATTATAATATAAAACCTTGGTGTTATATATTGGCTTGTCATAATTACTCATTTTCAATCCCCCCCTATAAAAGATTAACCGCATCGCTTAATGCTTTCATGTCTTGGTGCAAATACCTTGAAGTAACGTAAGCGATCGCTTACGTTTTTTAACTTTTGTTACCCCATTGATCCGGAAGAACCGTCCCTCTGATCTTGTCCCTCTGATCTTACTGGTCTAATAAAAAATCTACAATGTTTTTATGAATGATACCGTTTCTTGAGCGGTCAACTTTATCCATAGATAGGACTAATTTTTTATGGTTATCTGCTATGGCTTCAAGTACAGAAAACTCTCTTTCAATCGTGGATGCCTCTGCTAGAAGATAAGTAACCTGTATATACATCTTATTAGAACCTTTTTCAGCTATAAAATCCACCTCTTGATCTTCAAGCTTACCTATATAAATCGTATAGCCTCTTCTCCTTAATTCAAGATATACAATATTTTCAAGTGCTTGCCCGATATCCTGTTCATTGTTGAAGTATATTGATCGAAATCCTAGATCATTCATAAAATACTTCTCATTCGTTTTAAGGATTTCTTTCCCTTTT
>PGZS01000081.1 GCA_002841435.1 Firmicutes bacterium HGW-Firmicutes-3
AGTGGAAGTGACTAAAGTTGGTAAAGATACATTTCTATCTCAAGTTGTAAAAATGATGGAGGAATGTCAAGGATCAAAAGTTCCGATTCAAGAATTTGCAGATCGAATTACAGGCTATTTTGTTCCGGCGATCATCATCATAACTTTTGGTACTTTTACTTCATTTAACCTTTTCCCGGAGTTTCACTTAGGTATCATTAATTGGGGAGCATCATTCTTGCCATGGGTAAATCCTGATCTTTCACCACTTACCTTAGCATTTATAACATCGACGGCCGTATTGGTAATCTCTTGCCCATGTGCATTAGGACTGGGAACGCCTACAGCATTAATGGTAGGCAGCGGAATGGGTGCAGAAAATGGTATACTCATTAGAAATGGTGAAGCCATTCAAACCTTTAAAGAAGTAAAAGCCATAGCCTTTGATAAGACTGGAACGCTCACAAAAGGAAAACCTGAAGTAACGGATCTGATTACCGTAAAGGGCATCGATGAAAAAGAATTTCTATACTATGCCGGAACGATAGAAAATGGCTCTGAGCATCCGCTGGCACATGCGATTGTTGAAAAAGCAAAGAATGATAAGATCAAATTAGGTGAAGTGATTGATTTTAATGCAATAACGGGTATGGGTGTGAAAGGGACGATAGATGGAGAAATCATACTTGTAGGCAATAGAAAACTGATGTCTGAGAACGACATTTCTTATGAAAAATATGAACAAGAATTAATAAGATTGGAAGAAGAAGCCAAAACAGCTATGTTGCTTGCAAAAGGCAACCAACTATTAGGAATTGTAGCGGTAGCAGATCCAATAAAGGAAGACTCGGCAGAGGCTATTAGAGCTCTAGAAGCTATGGGTATCAAGACCGCTATGATTACAGGAGACAATAAAAGAACAGCTGCAGCTATTGGGAAAAAGTTGGGAATAAGCCAAGTTATTGCAGAGGTTTTACCGGATGGTAAAGTAGAAGAAGTTATAAAACTGCAAAAGCTATATAAAACAGTAGCAATGGTAGGAGATGGCATTAATGATGCACCGGCTCTGAAACAAGCTAATGTTGGAATAGCTATAGGAACCGGAACAGATATTGCCATTGAAGCAGCAGATGTCACTTTGGTTCGAGGAGAGCTTAGTGGCATAATATCAGCAATCAAACTATCCAGAGCGATATTTACAAAAATCAAACAAAACTATTTCTGGGCATGGTTTTATAATGCATTGTTTATTCCTGTAGCCGCACTTGGATTATTGCATCCAATGCTAGGCGCTGCTGCAATGGCTATAAGTTCGTTGAATGTCGTATACAACTCTTTAAGACTTAGGAGAGTAGATATTAGCCCAGGCTATGTAGCTTAATTATGTTTAAAAAGTAAAAAACAGGTTGGTGGCTTATGAAGAAGAAAAAACCATTAATGAAAATATTTACTTTTTATAGTAGTATAGCGTTTTTGATAATGGGTATTACGCTTTCATATTTTTTAATACAGCATGTAAATAAATTATTCAGCACATTTTATAGCGAAGCTGAGTTAAGACTACACATAATTGAACTGAATAAGTTGATTTTAACATCAATATTTTTCGGATTACTAATTCTATTTGGATTATTATACAAAGTTATAAGTAAAACCTCTAAAAAAATGGATGAGCAAAATATGAAACTGGAAAAACAAAATGAAGAATTAGACCATGCGTATAATAAATTAAGTATGTCATATAAGAGTACAGTCAATGCTCTATCTAAGGCCATTGATGCAAGAGATCCTTATACTGCTGGTCATTCTGAAAGGGTTTCGTATATTTCAAAAGCTATTGGAAAGGTGATGAAATTACCAGAAAAAAAACTTTATGAATTAGAAATAGCTGCACTTTTACATGATGTAGGTAAACTAGGTGTACCTGATTCTATACTGAATAAAGTTGGAAAGCTTAATACCTATGAATACAATCAAATTAAATGTCATCCAGAGATTGCGGTAAATATTCTAGAAACTATAGATTTCATCAAAGAAGATTTACCATCCATTTTACATCATCATGAACGAGTCGATGGATTCGGATATCCTAGTGGATTGAAAGGTGAAAATATTCCTCTTAATTCAAGAATTATTGCTGTTAGCGATGCTTATGATGCAATGACTTCAAATAGGCCATATCGTCAGGGGCTTAGCCATGAAATGGCAATTGAAGAGATAATACGGAATAAAGATACTCAATTTGATTCAAAAATAGTTGATGCCTTTTTAAGTGTCTTTTCCGATGTTGAGTCAAGTGATGAAAGTCAAACTAGAATAGAATGTTTAGTAACATAATAATTATTAGAGGAAAAGAGATGGTTAAGCGGAAGAAAATTATAGTCAAACCAATTTATTGGCACTTAATGCAGCTGTTGAATCTGCTAGATTATGCAGACGGTATTCTCAAAAATATTGAAATGACTACAGTATCAATTAAAGGTGTATCTGAACTGCCTAGAAAACAATTTATTCATGCTGAAATTAAATCAATTAGCGAATAAATTTAGATTTTAATACTGTCAGAAAACTATACGGACAAGAAGTTTATGTATAAGGTCGATATAATAAAACAAGTAGCTAATAAAAAACACGTGGAATTATGCTTGTATCTAATAATGGAAGGGAAGTATGACAGATGACTAGACAATTCATAAGAGATTTTATAGTTCAAACATTTATAGTAGCCGTAGTTGCCTTTATAATACAATTAATTTGGGAGTACAGTCAGTGCGGACCTTTTTATATTACGGATGATCTGACTGGCCATACAAGACTCATGATCAGTGCTACACTTGGAGATATGAATATGAGTATATTATTACTTTGGATGCTTATGTTCATAAATAAGGATATGAATTGGTTAATAGGCAAATGGCATAGACATGACTATATGATCATGGTTTTTTACGCATTATTTTTAAGTTTCTATTTTGAAATTCATGCATTGCATACAGGCCGTTGGGGATACAATCCGGATACCATGCCTATAATACCGGGGACACCTATTGGATGGTTGCCTGTTACTCAGTTGCTTATTCTTTTTCCAATTATATTTATGGTAAGTCGTAAATTGTATATTCAGCTTTCTAAAAGCCTAAAGTCCGATTAATATTGATGTCTTTTATTATAGAATACCGCCAATTGGGTTCGATCCATTGCTATTTATCTTCTATCGTTAAATCCTTTTTATTCTGCTGTAATTTATCTTCTTTTCATATGAGCTGCTAGGACATAATCTATACAGGTTATTATTCGAAATATAATGGCTTATATTAATATGTCAGGAAGCGCTAACCAATGCACTAAAACATGGGCATGCAAAAAATATAACCATTCGCATTAAATATATAGCCAGAAAAATGGACTTAGTCATTATTGACGATGGAGTAGGATCTTATCAAGTGGTTAAAGGCAATGGTTTAAAAGGTATGGAAACGATTTTTATCTTTTGGCTCGCCGGAGGGTGAGGGCTTCAATATTCATGCAGTTTTGCCGATATAACATAGAGTATAGAATCAAAATATGTATTTAGATTTTATAAGGCTTAGAGACTAGTATAAGTAAATAGTACTAGTTTGTAACGGTTGTACTACCATCTTATCTGTACTATAATTTAGATAGGCAAAATGGGAATCTATTCCAGTACAGAAGCAAGGCTCAATTGCGGATGTAGGATCTGGATTTATGTTGATTGAGTTAGGGGAGAAATATGAATATAGAATCTATAGAAAACTATTTGCAAAAGGTTCAATCTGTTCTCGGCTGTAAGATTACATTAGATCAAGAGGATAAAATAAGTGAGATCCATATTGTATCCGACCTTAGGCGAAGTCCTAAGCAAATCCTTCGTGATATTGAAGCCATCATGATTTCCGAATTTGATATAAATATTGATTACAAAAAAGTATCTATCGCTCAAATACAGAGCGGTTCTCTTAAGTTGGATCAAGATCCGAGACTCAAACTTAAGTTAATAGAGTACAACAACAACGGGTCGAATGTAACTGTTAAAGTTGCTTTAGAAAAGCAAGGTGAAATCTACGAAAGTGATTTACTAGGTGTACATACAGCCAATAATTTCAAACGGTTGATTGGCGCGGTGGTACTTAAAGCTGTAGAAAAGTACTGTGACGCCACCGACGTGTTTGTTTTTGAAGATGTGAAAAAGGTGAACTTGGCCAATATGGAGGTCATGGTTGTTGCAATGACCTCTGTTTTTAATGGTTCAGAAGAGATATTCACAGGAACGGCCAAGGTTCAAAACGACAGCAATGAAGCCATTGCTAGAGCCACCCTAGATGCAGTGAACCGTCATATTTTGCATCTGGATTTAATTTAATTAATAGCCGACTAAACTATACAGCACAACTTTTTTATCTAGAGGAGCGGAATATAGCCTGCTATTCATAGTGGATATAGCAGAGATCATAAAATGGAGGCTATATTTCAATGAAAAATATAAAAGTTAGAGCAATGGCTACTATCGTTAGTTTAGTATCATTTCTTCTTGCATCAGGTGCACTTTGGAGCGTGAGCAAGTAATTTAGCTACAATTTAGTCGGCTTTTAATAATAATGGAGGCAATAATGAATAAGCTAAAAGGCTACATTTTAATATTATCTATAGTAGCTCTTATTATTTACTACTATTTATTTAATCAATACAATATTGATTTCAAGGGTCTTATTTTTTGGGGAATTTTGGCCATAATATCTGAGACATTTATAATTATGCTAAAAAATGGTGCCTCAACTTCTGTAGGAATGGCTGTCTACTTAGCGACACTCATTACCATAAATCCTCTTGTAGCGGTCATGGTTTCGGTAATTGCTTTTATATTACGCTTACCGACAGTAGACGGAAAGCGTAAACATGTTATTAACATGGGACCTCGTATTACGGCCTACAATATTGCAGGTCATACTATTTTCATTGGTATGATGGGTATTATATATAATTACGTGATTCATGAGAACACATCGTTTAATGTGATAGCAATTATTGCGTTGGTGCTTCTAAGTTTGACGGAGTTGATCAGCATTATATTCATTTCTTTATATTTTCGTTTTGAAGGATCCTCGAAAAGCATTCATCTTTTTAAAAGCTTTCTAGGTGCCTTGCCTAGCACTTTAGCTGTAGGTTCCCTAGGTATTCTTTTGGCATTTGCGGAATTAAACTATGGCAAGGTAATCGTTGCTTTATTCTTCATACCTTTGTTACTGGCAAGATATTCCTTTAAACTATACTTTGATTCTCAAAAGATGAGTATGGAAACCATTCAAGCTTTAAATGAAGCATTGTTAATGCGTGATGCATACACAGGCGGACACGCTATCAGGGTGGAGCAGTATTCAGCTATCTTAGCTAAAGCCTTAAAATATTTGCCAAAAGAAATGGAAAATCTTCAAAAAGCAGCCAAACTTCATGATATAGGTAAGATTGGTATACCCGATGAAATCCTTAATAAAAGTGGGAAGTTATCGGCGGATGAATACAGTAAAATCAAGGATCATTCTGCTATGGGTGCCCAAATTCTTAGTAATGTGGATGCGCTTAGAAAGATTTCAGAAGCTGTAAAATACCATCATGAAAGACCGGACGGAAAAGGTTACCCTGAAGGTCTTATTGGTGAAGCCATTCCAAAAGATGCAGCCATACTATCTATAGCAGATACTTTTGATGCCATGACCACCGATCGGCCTTATCGTAAAGCATTGACTCTTGATGAGGCAGTCAAGGAGTTGATTCTCTATCGTGGTACTCAGTTCAATGCTACCTTAGTTGGAATTGTCTTAGAACATATGGATGAATTCAAAGTGATTCTTGAGGAGAACCAAGAAGACATATTGGATATATATTATGACGAAGTCTTAAGTGAGGTCAGTGTATGATTATTGAAAGTATCGTTCTCTCAATTCTCATAGGTTGGATTCGAAAAGGTAAACTTAGACATCTTGGAACAATTGAGATAAAAGGCATTTACCTGTTTTTTATAGGCGGTTTATTTCAAATACTGCTTTTTGCCATAGCTAATCAACAAGGAAGTGGCATTGAGCGTTTACTCTATGAGCAATTCTATGTGCTTCACTTATTGACCTATGTCATCATCATGATACCAATCTTACTCAACTTGAACTGGCGAGGTCTGAATCTCATGGGTCTTGGTTCTTTACTAAACTTTATACCGATTGCAGCCAACCAAGGGAAAATGCCGGTTGCACTTCCGGCACCCTATGCACCCAACTTTGACTTAGGCCATGTGTTGCTTGAACCCGGTACCAGATTCAAGATCTTATCCGATGTCATTTTCATAGGTCATCCGTATCCGATGCCCAAGATTATGAGCATTGGCGATTTGTTGATTATGGCAGGTGTATTCTGGCTTATACAAAGCGCCATGATGCTAGAAAAAAGCAATGCTTTACCTGACAGCGAATCCATATAAAATGTAGTTAAAAGACCGACAGAAAAAAGTCAGGTCTTTTTAATTGTTTTGTAATAAAGATTGGTAGAAGATATGGTAGAATAAGCTTTAGTGAGGAGTGATAGTGTGTTAAAACTTATAAGAATTATATCTTTGTCCCTTGTATTTCTTTTGGTTGGTTTAGGAACCAATTTTTTTATAATGAAGAATTTCGACGAGGCTTATTTAATGGTACCGAATATGACCATAGAGCCGATAGAAAACCTGATGACAGGCTTAAGTGAAGAAGAAACTTTGGTCATCATTGAGAACAAGAGAATTGAACTTGACCATTATCCTAGATATGTAGACGATGTGATTTATGTACCAATCACTTTTGTAATGGACCATTTTAATGATGGTTTTTATTGGGATAATGAGGAAAAAATATTAACCTATACCACATTGAAAGATGTCATACGCATGGAAACGGATGCCTTAACATACTTTGTGAATAAAGAGCCCATCTCCCTTGAGATACCCATAAGAGAACTGGTGGAGGACATTCCTTTTATGCCATTGGAATTGGTAAAAAAATTTGCCCATCATGACTTTTATTATGATGGTACTATAGACACTCTGACCATCGAAGATAAAAGCTTAGACGGTACTTATGGAACAGTGACGCCAAACACTCAAGAATATGGCATCATCCGTTCTTGGAAAGATAAGAAAAGCACCGTGGTCAAAAAAGTAGCCGAAAGTGAAGAAGTTAAGATATATGATGATGACGGCATATGGCTACAAGTACGAACCAAAGAAGGTTTGATTGGCTATATTCGTAATGAAGAAATGGGAGAAAAACGGCTTATTGCAGGCCAACCTGTGGTAAGGGAAATCTATAATTATGACTCAAGACCGACCTTTGACGGGGCCTTGAATTTGGCGTGGCACCAGGTTACCAATACAACAGCCAACCGTTATCTTGATGATGTACTAGAAGGTGTACATGGACTTAACGTCATTTCACCTACTTGGTTTCATATAAAAGACTCAGAAGGTAATATTACCAATATTGCAGACTTGGATTATGTGAACAAGGCACATGCTAGAGGTATACAGGTCTGGGCCTTGTTTTCCAATCAGTTTGATCGTAAGTTGACCCACGAAGTACTAAGTAGCACAAAAAAAAGAGAAAAATTAATTAGAGAGTTATTGGCTTTATCTGCGCTCTATAACCTAGATGGTATTAATGTGGACTTTGAGAATGTCGGTCAGGAAGATGGTCCTTATTTTATTCAGTTTATGAAAGAATTGACCCCTTATCTAAAAAACCAAGGTTTAGTTGTTTCAGTAGATATGTATGTACCCTCACAATGGACCGCTCATTATGGTCGAAAAGAGGTTGGAGAAATTGTAGACTACGTTATGATTATGGCTTATGATGAGCACTGGTCCACATCACCAAATAGTGGATCAGTTGCCAGTATCGGATTTGTGGAAAAAGGCATCACTGACACGCTTAAAGAAGTACCCAAAGAGAAGACAGTTCTTGGGTTGCCGTATTATACAAGGCTATGGACGGAAGAAGTTATAGACGGAGAAATTAAGGTATCTTCAAGAGCCTATGGCATGGATACAGCCTATCGAATTATGACCGAAGAAGGTGTGGAATTTAAATGGTTAGAAGATATTAAGCAATATTATGGGGAATATGAAAAAGAGGGTAAGACTTATAAAATGTGGTTGGAAGAAGAAAAATCAATTGAAGAAAAAGTGAAATTGCTCTCCAAACACCAGTTAGTAGGTGTGGCAGGATGGAAGATTGGCCTAGAAAAAGATGCCATTTGGAATGTACTTAAAAAGCATTTAGTACCATAAATAAATCAAGCAACGGTTCATCGTATTCTGAGTATAGAAAGACTACTTTTGGAGGGTTGCTTGAAAAATAGGCGGACAGTATGAAACAATTAAAGGCTATTTTGGAATGTATATTACTTCTTGGAATCGTATATCTTATTTATGAAATTATGTATTTTGCGTACAATTATATTATTTTTTATGGCTTACAGCAAGGTTGGGAACTGATTCGTATTGAAGCGTATACACATTTAGGTGACATAGAAAGTATGACCCTTGAGTATGTGAGCGACCATCCTCTTGAATACACCCTTATTAGTTGGTTTATGGTTGCGTGCCTATTTCTAATTGTTGCGGTTTTTTCAAAACAGAAACTAAGTCAAATATTTGCTGTAAGACAGATGAGCATAAAAAACAGTTTGGCAAGTATGGTCATAGGAATCGGCTTGGTCTTTTTGATGAATGGCCTTATTAGGTTTATCAGTGCAGCAACAGATATCGAGTTTTCATACTTAAGTCCTTCAACCTTTCGGGTTTATAATTTGTGGTTTCTTATGGTGGCGGTTGGTTTATTAACACCTGTATTTGAAGAATTGTTCTTTAGAGGCGTGGTACTGAGTAGATTATCATATGGATTTGGTCCTTTTACAGGTATCTTATTGTCAAGTGTGATGTTCTCACTTAGTCATATGAATCTGGTTCAAAGCATCTATGTTTTCCCGGTAGGCTTATTGGCGGCATTTCTAGTTTATAAAACCGGCTCGATTTTGTCGGCAATTTGGTTACATACACTATATAACATTTTAAACATTTATCTTGCTAAGATAGATTTTTTTCAGTACAATAGTGTACAGCTTTTAATCTTAATGCTTATAGGCTTATCTCTCCTAGGAATTGGTTTATATCAGTCTGAAGTACCAAATGCTATAGAAAATCCTTAATGGATTCATTTTTGTTCTCAAGGAAAGTCATACTTTAGTATTTGGCCTTGAAACGTGGCAGAATACGTCAAAGACCTTTCCTATCAAACCGTTCAGAAATATGAGCAAAGCTCATAACAAAGCAAAGCTTTTTTTCTTGTAAAAGTATGTTATAATTATACAGGACAATAATCCGAACGAATAGAATACGGTGACCAATGGATACAAAAATTCTGCATATAACATCAGAAAATAAAATTGACCTAATCAGAGAAGCAGCAATGACCTTGAAAATTGGTGGTCTAGTTGCTTTTCCTACTGAAACGGTTTATGGAATTGGTGCGAATGCCTTAGATGCATCCATAGTCAGAAAAATATATGAAGCCAAGGGACGACCTTCGGATAATCCTTTAATTGTTCATATCGGTCATGCTAATGAAGTTGAAAAATATGTAGCCGAGATCCCTGAAATAGCCATACCTTTAATGGAAGCTTTTTGGCCCGGACCGTTAACGATGATTTTTAAGAAAAATCATGTGATTCCCTATGCGATTACAGGCGGTTTGGAAACCGTAGCCATTCGAGTACCGGCCCATCCGTTAGCAAGAGAAATCATAAAACAGTCCGGTCTGCCTATTGCCGCGCCAAGCGCCAATATATCAGGAAAGCCAAGCCCCACCAGTGCTGCTCATGTCATAGAGGACTTAAAAGGTCGTGTGGATATGATTGTGGATGGTGGAGATGCCAATATCGGTCTTGAATCTACCGTACTAGACGTGACATCTAAGCCGGCTATGATACTTAGACCTGGTGGGATTACCAAAGCAATGATAGAAGCGGTAGTTGGACCGGTGGTCAGGAACCCGGAAGAACTTGGTTTATCAGAGGATGACACACCAAAAGCACCTGGAATGAAGTATAAACACTATGCACCAAAAGGAAGACTGATTATCTACTATGGCAACAAAGAAAAAGCCATAGAGGCTATGAATATTTCAGTTCAAAAAAGCTTGATTAATCATGAAAAAGTCGGTATTATTGCAACGAAGGAAGACCTAGAGGCTTATAATTGTCCGACGGTCTTAACGATTGGTTCTGAGCATGATGCCCATGAAATTGCATCCAACCTTTTTAAAGTATTAAGACAAATGGATGATTTGGGCATGGAAAAAATACTGACCCAAGCCTTTCATGAAAAGGAAATTGGTGTAGCCACCATGAACCGATTGCTTAAAGCAGCAAATAATGAGAAACGATTTGTTTAGAGGAGTATTATGAAGGATTTGATGTTTGTTTGTACAGGTAACACCTGTAGGTCACCAATGGCAGAAGGTTTAGCAAAAAAAATGATAGGTAATAAAAAGGCGATTATACTATCGCGTGGTGTTTCTGTCAATTTGGAAGAGCCTGCAAATATGTCTGCAGTAAAGGCCATGGAAAAGAAACATATTTCGATTAAGGATCATAAATCAAAACGGTTTGACTCTAAAGAAGTAACAGATAATATGCTCATATTGACCATGACATCCAGACATGAGGCGTTTCTAAAATACCACTATCCTATGTTGGAGGATAAAATATATTCATTATTGGCATATATTAATATGACAGGTAATGTGGAGGATCCTTATGGTTTGGATCAAGAAGCTTATGATCAGTGTGCCGATCAATTAGAGAATGCCATTGGTAAACTGATGGACCAATTAGATTAATAAGAAATAATATGAAATCGTGTCATAGGGCATGATGTATAAGGAGGAACAGGATGATAGCAATAGGTTGCGATCATGGCGGTTACGCCCTCAAACAGGAAATCATTAAAGAATTTGATGTTAAAGGTATTTCCTTTATAGATTTTGGGACCCATGACGAAGAAGCAGTAGATTACCCGGATTATGCAAAACAGGTGTGTCAGTATATACTTGAGCATGAAAAAGCCCAAGGTATATTGATATGTGGAACAGGGATTGGGATTTCCATAGCAGCCAACAGACATGTAGGCATAAGAGCTGCGCTGTGTCATGATTGTTTTTCAGCGGAAGCCACTAAACTTCATAATGATGCGAACGTTTTATGTCTTGGAGGACGTGTCGTAGGTCCAGGACTGGCTCTAAAAATTGTGGACACATTTATTCATACGGATTTTTCAAACGAGGAACGCCACAAAAAACGCGTGGAGAAGATAGAAAATTAGATGTTAACCATAAAAAGACGATTCTATAGGAGGGCAAAATGTCAAATGTATTTGTAATGGATCATCCACTTATTCAACATAAGGTGGGTGTCCTAAGAAGAGAAGAAACGGGTTCCAAAGAATTTAGAGAACTGATTAATGAAATAGCCATGCTTATGTGCTATGAAGCGACAAGAAACCTTCCTCTACGAGATGAAATCATTCAGACACCTGTCGCACAGGCAACCGTAAAACAAATAGCAGGTAAGAATCTTGGTATTGTACCGATTTTAAGAGCAGGACTAGGTATGGTGGATGGTATGCTATCATTGGTTCCGACAGCAAAAGTTGGCCATATTGGCTTGTACCGTGACCCGGACACCCTTAATCCGGTTGAGTATTATTGTAAGCTACCATATGATGCTGCTGAAAGAGACATATTTGTACTTGACCCTATGTTGGCAACAGGTGGATCTGCAGTAGCGGCCATTCAATTCATAAAAGATAAAGGCGTTAGCCGTATTCACTTCATGTGCTTAATCGCAGCGCCTGAAGGCGTAAAAAAGGTACAAGATGCCCATCCGGACGTGGATATTTATATTGCAGCCCTTGATGAGCGGTTAAATGACCACGGCTATATCATTCCCGGACTCGGTGATGCCGGAGACCGTTTATATGGAACGAAATAAGCAATATAGAAGTCGGAAAATTTGGAGATGATGGAATAATGGAATTACTAAGAAGTATGAATATCAATATCATCTATATCATTGCTTTCTCTTTAGCATTTGGTATTACTGTGATCGCAACACCCTTCAGTAAAAAAATAGCTGTAAAAGTCGGCGCCATCGACCATCCTAAAGCATTAGGTGTCCATGATAAACCTATGCCACTTGCTGGAGGCTCGGCAATTGTTACAGGTTTTATTGTTACCTCTCTTCTAATTGCACCTTTAGTTGGTGGTTATATATCAATGGAGTTTTTCGGACTCATCATAGGTAGTATCATTATTACCATAGTTGGTTTCCTTGATGATATCTATCAACTTAGTCCTAAGTTAAGAATATTCTTTCAGATTTTGGCAGCGCTAATTGTGGTTTTTTCAGGGACAAGTATTGAGATTTTATCATGGCCATGGGCCAGCGGTGGCGTTATACAAGTAGGTTCTGTAGGTAATGTTCTAACGGTACTGTGGATTGTCGGTCTTACCAATGCGGTAAACTTCATTGACGGGCTGGATGGTCTAGCGACAGGTGTGGCATCCATTGCATCACTTAGCTTTATGATTATATCCTTTATCTTCGGTCCACCGGTTATCGTTGTGTTGGCAGCGGCACTTGCAGGCTCCTGTTTAGGATTTTTGCCTCATAATTTTAACCCTGCTAAGATTTTTATGGGTGACACCGGATCTACATTTTTAGGATTTACATTAGCCGTCATCTCTATTCAAGGTTTAACAAAAAGCTATACAGTAGTTACAGTCATTGTTGGGGCTATTGTACTTGGATTACCAATATTTGACACATCCTTTGCCATTATACGACGCTTAATCAATAAGCAATCCATATACAAAGGTGATCGAGGTCATTTGCACCACAGACTTGTGGATAAAGGCATCAGTCATAAAAGAGCGGTTTTAACCATGTATGGTGTGAGTGGGTGCTTTGGTATAGCCGGAATTCTTTTTGCCTTAAAAGACTTTTTCTTAGCTTCCTTGATTATTGGTATCATCATGTTCGTATGGTTAGGTGACATCTTATACACCAGTCATCAGAATAAAAAGATTAAGAGTGATTAATTGCATAGATTTCAGACCCATCCTTAGTGATGGGTTTTGCTCTACTACCGGAACAAATATAAAAAATGATCTTATTGATTATACATAGAAACATCGGAGGAAAACCATGAAAGTCATGAGTATTTTTGGAACGAGACCGGAAGCCATTAAGATGGGACCGGTTGTAAAAGCCTTGGAAAAAGAAGAAGGCATAGAGAGTATTGTATGTGTAACAGCTCAACACAGAGAAATGTTGGATCAGGTTCTTGAAGTATTTGATATAAAACCGGACTATGATTTGGATATCATGAAGCAACATCAAACGTTAACAGACATAACAACAAGGGCCATCAAGGGCCTTGAGAAGGTTATGGAAGAGGCTAAACCGGATGTCGTACTTGTTCATGGTGATACGACCACTACGTTTGCCGGTGCTCTTGCAGCATTCTACCATCAAATTGCAGTAGGCCATGTGGAAGCAGGTCTTCGAACCTACGACAAATACCAACCCTTTCCGGAAGAAATGAATCGAAAACTGACAGGCAGTATTGCGGATTATCACTTTGCACCAACTGAAACAGCCAAAAATCATTTACTTCTAGAAAATGTTGATGAAGCGAGCATCGTAGTTACAGGTAATACAGTTATTGATGCCCTATCATCTACCATCAACGATGCTTACCGTTTCACCATTGATGCCCTAAACCATATAGATTATAAGAACAAAAAAATAATTGCCATGACAGCGCACCGTCGTGAGAACCTAGGTCAGCCACTAGAAAACATATGTGAAGCGGTATTAGAGGTTGTGAATCGTAGACCGGAGGTTGAAGTGGTCTATGCCGTGCATCTTAATCCGAAAGTTATGGATGTGGTAAATCGCATTTTAGGCAATCATGAACGCATCCATCTTTTACCGCCACTTGAGTTAAAAGATATGCACAATCTACTTTCGAGATCTTATCTTGTACTAACAGATTCCGGTGGATTGCAAGAAGAAGTACCTTCTTTAGGCAAGCCGGTGCTCGTTCTTAGGGATGTAACAGAGAGACCGGAAGGTGTGGAAGCAGGTACCCTTAAGCTTGTGGGCACGGATAAGGCTAAGATTATAGATACAACATTGGAACTACTAATGAATGCCGATAGCTACAATATGATGGCAACCGCCACCAATCCATATGGAGACGGACATGCATCAGAGCGTATAGTAGCATGGTTAAAAGCCAACCATAGGTAAATATTTATCTATAAATAGACAAAATATCGTGAAAATCATAACAATAATTGGTTAATCTTATGAAATGATATTTACATTCTCCCTAAATACAGGTATAATACTATCTTGTAGAAGGGTTGTGAGAAGTCATGAAATTTGATTATCTAAAGAATTTGGCCCTTGTCAGTCAGATTGGTCTATTGA
>PGZS01000297.1 GCA_002841435.1 Firmicutes bacterium HGW-Firmicutes-3
CATTGTAGATCTTCCATATGGTAATTTCAGCCTTAAAAATGATGAAAATCAATTAAAAATCATTAGGAATGCGATAAGAATTTCAAAAAAAATCGTATTAGCTTCATCAGAAGATATAAGAGATGAGCTTGCACAGGAAAATCTCAAAATCATCGATCATTGTAAAATTGGGAAAAATAAAAATGGTGATTTTATCCGTTATATCTGGGTGTGCGAAGTAGGATAGATGAATTTTGATAAAAACATGACAAAGGCACACCATAAATCTCATTCACCAGTTTCTCGGGGATGGGATTTTTTTTATCATTAACCAGTAGAGATGGCATTTATTCTTTCTTCCCGACAATTGAAGGATTTGATCCGTGATTTAACAAAAAAGAAGGCAGCGAATTTCCAGATGCTGATGAGACATTAAATGATGGAACGATTTCTGGAGCGAATTTCTCTTTCTGAATATTAAGATCCATTCATTAGCAGATGGAAATATCCATCCGTTCGGTGAAACGCATTATGGCTGACTTACAGGATAGAGGTATGATTATCCAAAAAGGAAATGTTTGAATTTAATTGTTGTGGGTAATAAAGATGATAAAATGTCTTTCTGATTGAAGTCTAATTGACTTTTGTTTCTAAAAAACAAGCGGCTGTTTAAATATGAGTATGGAGATTCGATGATGAAAGCAACAGTGGATCGGGATTTATCTACATGGTTGAAAAAGAAAGGATATGAACGGGATGGACAAAGAAAATACAACTCAGAATCCCCAGCAGAATCGATCTAAAGAAACGTTAATGGGTGATGATCAGGGAACCCATCATGCCCATAAAGACCATAGAATCCCAGAAAACAGGGAAATTGCGAAAAAAAATAATGAACATACGCATAACCACGCTGATGGGAAAATGGATCAAATGCCACAAGCAGACCGACCGGTTTCCCCGGCAGAAAAGGAGCATTCACACCATCCTCTTCCGGAGCATGGAGAACATCCCGTACATGATGATCATCACGCAATGATGGTGGCGGATTTCAAAAAAAGATTTTTTATCGCTTTGATTATTACGGTTCCGATATTACTCCTATCGCCAATGATCCAAATGTTTATCGGTGTCGATTGGCGTTTTACAGGAGCTTCCTATTTACTGTTTGGTCTTTCCACCATACTTTTTATTTACGGCGGAAAGCCTTTCCTCACTGGGGCCAGGGATGAGCTTAAGAAAAAATCGCCGGCAATGATGTCACTGATTGCGCTTTCGATCACGATCGCCTATATCTATAGTACCCTAACCGTATTTTTTATAAACGGTGATGACTTTTTTTGGGAGCTCGCCACATTAATTGTGATCATGCTTTTAGGTCATTGGATTGAAATGAAATCGGTAATGGGCGCATCGCGGGCATTGGATGAACTGGTTAAACTGATGCCT
>PGZS01000082.1 GCA_002841435.1 Firmicutes bacterium HGW-Firmicutes-3
ATGGAATGGGACTGGCTATCCTAGGAAATTAAAGGGGAATAATATTTCAATTCAAGCGAGAATGATTGCTTTAGCAGATGCCTACGATGCGATGACTTCTAAAAGACCGTACCGCGAAACGATGACAAAAGAACAAGCGTTAGCTGAAATTAGAAAATTTTCTGGAACGCAGTTCGATCCGACATTAGCTGAAACATTTATTCAAATGATTTTAAGAAAAGAATTATAGCTTCTCATTTGATTTTTAGTTTTAATATCGTTAATTTATATTTATTTGGATTTTTTACATAAAAAAGAAAGATTCTTGTATTCAGCAAGAATCTTTTTATTATTTTATAGTGTTTGATCTTTTAATTTTCGAATTAATTGTTTCATTTCTTCTGGTTTTTCATGAAGATGCAAGACAATAGCTCCAACAAATGCGCCATCTGCCCCAGCCTCTTTAACAAGTTTTACGTATTCAGGGGATGATACACCAATACCACAGTTAATACGGTTTTGTAATCCATGATCAACCCTTAAGTGATGAATAATATCTTTAAGCGTTTGATACTTAGGGTGTAATAGCCCGGCAGGAGAGGCTTGTAAGTAAATAAAACCATTGGCTTTCTTGGCTACTTCGATATCTTCATCCGGTAAATGATAACGAATAAACGCACTTGCGAGCAAGCCTGAATCAACCAGAGCTTTTCTGACATGAGGAAACTCAGTGCCCACTAAGATGACATCTTTTTGATTGCTTCGATGACAAAAATCAATAAATTTCTGGAGACCGATTTCAAGAATTGTTCTTTCGTAAATTAAATAAAAAAACTGAGTTTTTGGATTTTGTAATTTTATTGTCTCAATGGCAGCCATATATTGATCATAATCTGGACAATTTCTTAATGCTTCAGCCATACGACTTTGAATATAAGGACTATCAAGATAAGGATCTTTGGCTGGGAAATCAGCCTCTATCACATCACAACCACCCGCAACGTAGTTACGAGCAGTCTCAATGCTTTTTTCAAGTGAAGGCGATCCTAATGACATATAAAGAATCAAATTCATCGTTTATTGTCCTCCTTTATAAGCCAATTCAATAATGGCTTGCATTTGTGCTTTTGTTGGAATAATTGGATTCGTTTTTGTGCAACCATCTGAAAGAGCATACTCGATTAATGTAGAAAGATTTTCATCAAATTTTGACTTGTCTGATAGTTTTTCGGACAGATTACTTGGAATACCCAATGTATGATTTAAATCTTTTAGGGCAGAGACTAAATCGACATAACCTAGTTTCGTTGCTAAACCATCATAGATTTTTTTGGCACTTTCATTTTGTGAATTGAATTCTACGATATAGGGTAATAATATAGCATTTGCCAACCCATGGGGCATTTTAAATAAACTTCCTAATCCATGAGCGATCGAATGTGTTATCCCCAACGATACATTGGTAAATGCTAAACCAGCCACCATCGCTGCGGTCAGCATTTTTTCTCTATAGGATACATTTGATCCATCCTTGAGAACTTTAGGTAAGGTTTCAAAGATATCTAGTATAGCCTTTTCTGCTAAAATATCTGATATATAATTAGCACGATTTGATACAATAGCTTCTAAAGCATGGCACATTGCATCCATACCAGTCTCAGCAGTAATTGATTTTGGTAGTGATAAGGTCGTGACAGGGTCACATATGGCAATATCAGGGACCATTTCCATGTTTCCAATGCCGTATTTTATCCCTGTTTTATCATCAGTAATGACGATTGAACGAGATACTTCTGAGGCGGTGCCGGCTGTTGAAGGAATACAAATTAGTTTTGCTTTTTTTCTTAATAACGGGAATTTATTTTTATCCATTAACGTCACTAAATCTTTTATCTCAGGATTTTCATAATAAATCCACATCGCTTTCGCAGCGTCCATTGCTGAACCGCCACCAACAGCGATTATTAAATCTGGTTCGTGTTTTCTCATGAACTCTGCGCCTCGCATGACCGTTGAAAAGCCTGGATCAGATTCAATACCAATAAATGATTCAAATGGAATTTGTGCAGTAGTTAAGTGGCCTTTTATAATCGACATGACACCGTTTTGAATCATCACATCGTTGGCAAGAACAATCACCGCTTTTTTATACTTTAATGTAGCTAGGTGAGCTAGTGTCCCTTCGCCAAATAACAGTTCTTGTCCACCTAATTTCATCGGTCTCATCATGTGTATTTACTCACCCTTCCTTAAAGCGTCAATCACTTTTTTTGTCAAATCATAAGAAACGGGATTACTGATGATGCCGTTTTCTTTTAAACTTGAACCAACGACACATCCATCTGCAAGTGATAACTGTTTCTTTATATTGGATGGTTTTATTCCAGAGCCCGCGATAACAGGAATACTCACTACTTTTTTGACTCTTTCAATAATATCAAAGGGCGTTTCTGCGCCGATAGAAGCTCCTGTAACGATGATGGCGTCAGCGCCACACTTTTCTGCCATATGTGCTGAATCTTCAATTGAGATACTTGGATTAATCATATACGTATGTTTTACTTGAATATCAGCCAATATGAGAATATTATCAGCATTTAGTTGTTTTCTATAAAGCAGTGTTTCACGAGCACAAGGTTCAATAGTACCTCCGTAAAACATGACAGTGTCTACAAAAACAGGGATTCTAACAAAATCAGCTTCAATTGCTTTAGCAATAGCTAAAGACGCCTTATAATCACTAAATGCAGCATCAATTCCAATCGGAATTGATACTTTTTCTTTTACTAAAGTTGCAATTGATGATAAGGCAGCAATTTGTTCTGTGTTAAGAAAGACTGAAAAAGGTCCATCACCCATATTTTCTACGATTAGTGCATCACACCCCGCTTTTTCAAGCGTGATTGCATCCTCAATTGCTTGAACTCGAATTTCATTCATATTATTTTGAAATCCAGCACTTCCAGGTAAAGGTAAACAGTGGACCATGCCGATAACTGTTTTTTTGTTTAATCCTATTACATTATTTTGATTCATTTTTATTCTCCTCTAAGTAATATTGATAAATGCTCTCTAATGCTATTTGACATAATTCTTGTTCTTTAGTTTCACGTTCTTTATCTTTCAACATGTCTTTAAGATTTTCTAGAACGGTAACAAGGGTAAGAGATGCCGTCTTAACATTCATCAATCGACCTACGACAAGCATACAAGCTGATTCCATATCAATACCTGAAACGTGATTTTTTTTGAGATTATCAAAAATTGATTGGATGTTAATTTCTCTTTCAAGAGATAGTTTTGATTCTCTCATTTGTGAGTAGTATCCATCCATAGTGGCATTAATACCATTATCTACTTTTGACCCTGTGTTTTTGATGACTCGGCTTATAATGCTCACAAAATTAAAATCAGCAACCGCAGGGTATGATTTATCGATATATGTCGAACTCGTGGATTCGTCTCTTACAGAACCAACTGGAACAATGTAATGCCCTAGAAGTTCATCTTTTAATGACATAACAGTACCCATTCGAAGTGCCACTTTCATGCCACATTCATACATCTCTTCCATGGCTATTGCGGCAGATGGAGCTCCAATTCCAGTCGATGAAACAGTCACTTTCATCCCTTTATAATATCCAGTATAGGTATTAAATTCTCTTGAAAACGCAACGTGAGTTGGGTTATCAAGATATGTTTTTAAAACTTCAACTCGCCACGGATCTCCTGAAAAGATGACATAAGGTGAGACGGTCTCGTTGGTACATTTCATATAAAGTGTTGGCTTCATAATTGATCTCCTTCAAAAAATGTGGCATGATATCTTGCGTTTAATGACTCTATATTTGGTGCATTAGAAGTTGCCCCCATGCCTTCAATAACAAAACTGGCTAATGTAGCTCCAATTCGCATGGAATCGAGGATTGATTGACCACCAAGATATCCATAGATGAAACCTGCGATATACGCATCTCCTGATCCAACTGCGTCTACGAATTGTTTAGCTGGAACAATTGGTGCATTTTGAATATGAACTTCCTTGTTATGACGGAAGTATCCTAAACTTCCTTGTTTCCCTTTGGTGATGATATAAAAATCAAGCAACGGATTAGTCTTAAATAGGTCCTCAATCGTGTTTTGTTTCATGACCGATAAAATATAATCTGACTCAATCTCATTTGCAAAAATACCTGTTGCATTTCTTACAACTTTATTTAAGAATCTGGATGGAAAAGCATTTTTATCAAACTTCATACCTAAAAATAAAGGTAACTTTGCTTCCATCGTTCTTTTTAAAAATTCAACATTATCAATTTTCGATGCTACTGTCATTAAAGCTAATTTAGATGATGAAAACCATTGTCTATCATACTTTCGGAAGTGATCTGCATTCATAGCACCAGGATAAAACAATGTGATATGTTCAGATGTGGGATTTTCAATCAAATAACAGCAACTCGTAGACACACCTTGAACACGAGTAATTGCATCAGAACTTAGTTTTTCTTTCTCGATAAAATCTTTAAATCCAGTTGATTCATAATCATCACCGACACGGATGATTGGTAATGCTTTTTTATCAAGTCTTGAAAGGCATGTGGCTACGTTAATACCACAACCACCATATCGAATCACTGAGTTATCATCATTTTGAACAATAGAAGTTTTCGATATTTTTGCTTTTGGATCAATCTTGATGATTCGGTCCATTGAACAATAGCCACTCGCAATTAAATCGAACATTATAAAACACCTGCTCTTAATAACACTTTTATTTCATCCATTGATCGTACTTCACCTAAGTACTTGCCAATATCACGTAAATAAATTTCATTCGTTGTTATATCGCTTGTTCCAACACATTCTTTTACAACGTAGGTAATGTAATCATGATTGTAAGCATCTAAAATTGTAGCATACACACAATTGTTGGTCTTTGTTCCAACGACAATTAATTGTGTGATGTCATTTTTCTTAAGTAAATGATTGAGTGGCGTTTCAAAAAACGCACTATACTTATGCTTTTTAATAATCCAATCATTTGGTTGAACCTCAAGACGTTCATCAATGTTATTTCCGCCCGTGCCTTCTACACAACACTCGCGTGTTTTTTTGATATTATTAGCTAACATTTCTTTCGTAACGGTATGTTGAATGTAGATAATTTGACAATTAGATTGTCTCGCCTCTCGAACTAAATCAATAATATGATAGATTACTTTTTGATTTTGTGGGTAATAAACTTTTCCCTCGGGGTTGGTAAAATCATAGATCATATCAACGACAATGAGCGCTGTTTTATTCATGTAAAAACCCCCTATATAATGTTTTGCGTTTTCGGATTATTCCGACAACGGTTAGGACAATAATAATCATAATATATGGAATCATCTCAAGTAATCCAGCAATTGTTCCAATTCTTAATGATAAGTTGACGGCTAATGATCTTGATAATCCAAATAAAATGGCGTAGAGTGATGAATTTTTTGGGTTTCCTGCACCACAATAGATCGCAGCAATTGCAATAAATCCCGTTCCCGCAGTAATATCTGGTGTATAAGAAGCTAATTGATTAATTGCGACATTGTATCCTGCAAAAGCGCATAATAACGCACCGATAATGACAGCTAAATATTTAATTTTATTAATGGATATACCAATTGACTTAGCCGCTTCCTCTGATTCACCAACAACGCGAACATAAGTTCCAAATTTGGTATTAAATAAAACAAATTGGCAGATAAATATCAAAATGAATGAAAAGTAAGTTAAGAATGATTGTTTATTGATAATGGGTCCAATGACTGGAATTTCACCGATAATGCCTAAGTCGATTGCAGCCATTTGTCGAGTCACATCTGAAATGACGTTGATATCAATTGACCCTAATGCGGCCAAAACATACTTTCCGACCGCAATTGCTAATAAATTGATGGCGAACCCTGTAATAATAAAGTTTGCTTTTTTAGTTACTCCAAAATAACTAAATAATAGACCCAGTAAGATTGCTAATAATATCGCTGCTATAAATGCAATAATCCAACTGTGAGTAAAGAATAAGATTAACGCAGATATAAAGCCTCCAAATAACATCATACCTTCTAATCCAATATTAATCATATTGGCTTTATAAGCAAAGAGGCCACCTAATGTACACAAAAGTATCGGCCCGGTAAAATAGAGAGAATCAGAGAAAATTTTTATGATGAAGTCCATCAGTTTTTCTCCTTTCTTTTTGATGCCCTTTTAGAAGCGGCTTTAATAATCATTTTTAATGATAAAAATAGGACTATAAGCGCTTGAAGAAGAACAATAATTTCTGCTGGAACATTGGTAAAAATTGCAATATTAGAACTACCAGTTTTTAATATAGCATAAAAGATACCAGCAACCAATATCCCAATCGGACTATGACTTCCTAATAATGCTATTAACATTCCATCCCATCCCAAACCTGGAGTACCGGAAAAATCAAGGGTGTATGAAAATTTTTCTGATAACATCCATCCAGCTCCAGCTAGCCCAGCTAGCGCACCGCTGGTAAGCATTATTATCATAATCTTTCTTTGTATTCTCATTCCAGTTGCTTCTGCAAAGAAACGATTTTTTCCCATCGCTGTTATCTCGTAGCCTAATTTGGATCGATTAAAGATATAATAAAAAATCACAAATACTACAACGACAACAAAGAAAAACATGGTAAGTTTCGACCCAAACAATCGAGTCATAATTGCACTTTGTCCAATCATGTTGGTTGATACATAACCGCTAGATGGATCTCTGAATACATTGGAAGTTAAATATTCTAAAACTTGAATAATCGCATAATTTAAAAGTAAAGTAACGACCATTTCATTGACATTATATCGCGCTTTTAGAATAGCTGGAAGTATCGCTACAATGACTCCAACGAGTGTACCGATGATTAATAATAGTGGTATTAAAACTATCGATGGAAGTGATTGCCATAGGTATCCTAAAACAGCTACCACAAATCCAGCAGAGATTATTTGTCCTTCAATACCCATATTAAACAGCCCTGCTTTAAAACTCAATGCGATTGCTAGTCCCGCTAAAATGAGTGGTCCAGCATAATGGAGCGTCTTTAATAATCCTTGAATTCTAAAGAAAGAACGATCAAATAATATAAAATAGATTTTTAAAGGGTTCTCTTTTGCGAATAGAATCACAATTGCACCAATCGCAAAGGCGATGAGTACTGGAATTATCATGCTTAAAATTTTAAAGCCCGATTGTTTAAGGGCCTGTTTATCGTACTTCATTTTCAGGTTTCCTTTCACAAATTCCGGCCATGAGTAATCCGATTTCTTCACGAGAAGCGTTTATGCCATTGACTTCTCCAATGATTTGGCCTTTGTATATTACGGCGATTCGATCAGCTAATGACATTATTTCTGATAACTCACTTGATATGAGTAATATCGATTTTCCTTGAGCTTGTAAGTTCAATAGACTTTTGTGAATATATTCAATTGCGCCAATATCTACACCTCTCGTCGGTTGTGCGGCGATTAATAATTCAGGATTTGCATCAAATTCGCGCGCAAGAATAATTTTTTGAGCATTTCCACCTGATAACGATGAGACATTTCCTTCACAATCGGAGACTCTTATATCATTAGATTTAATTAATCGATCTCGTTTTTCGTTGATCTTTTGTGTGAGAAGTAATCCATGTTTACAAACTTCTTTTTTACCATGATGACCGGCAATCATATTTTCAGCGATTGACATGTCTAGACAAAGTCCTTGTTCATAGCGATCTTCAGGAATAAATCCGATTTTTTGTGTACGCATTTCATCTGGCCATTTATTAGTTATATCAATACCGTTAAATATGATTTTTCCGCTTATTGATTGCGACAAACCTGTTAGTAGATCGAGTAATTCTGACTGACCATTTCCTTCTACACCAGCGATACCAAGAATTTCACCTTTTCGCAAGTGAAATGATATGCCATTTACTACTTTAATTCCATCATGGTTATAGGTTGTTAAGTCCTTTATTTCATATACGATTTCATTTTTACTATAGTCTTGATATTTCTTCTCAACATTTAATAAAACTTCTCTTCCAACCATCATTCTGGCTAGTTCTTTATCTGAAGTTTCTTTTGTTACTCTGTTGCCTATGACTTTCCCTTGTTTTATGACAGTGACAGAATCACTGACCTCCATTACCTCTTGCAGTTTATGGGTAATTAAGATAATTGATTTTCCTTGTTTTTTTAGTTCTTTTAATGTCACAAAAAAGGCTTTTATTTCTTGAGGAGTTAATACTGCAGTGGGTTCATCAAATATAACAATATCAACATTGCGATATAACATTTTTAATATTTCAACTTTTTGCTTTGCTCCAATAGACAAATTTTTAACAATGTCGGTTGATTTCAAACCAAATTGAAATCGATCGATTAAATCTTGGATTGCTTTTGCTTCATATTTGTGGTCAATTGAAGGCAAAGAAAAAGAATATTTTCCGAGTTTGATTTTTCTTTCTACTTCGATACCTAATATCACATTCTCATAGATTGTTAAGCTTGGGACTAATTTGAAATGCTGATGCACCATACCGATTCCTTTTTTGATTGCATCATTTGGTGAATCAAAATGAACAACCTCACCGCGGATGTAAATTTCACCCGCGGTAGGTTTTAATAGTCCATATAACATGTTCATCAGCGTGGATTTTCCAGCGCCATTTTCACCAACAATTGCCTTAATTTCATTTTCTTCAACTGTTAGGTCAATTTGATTGTTTGCGATAAAATCGCCAAACATCCTTGTCAATTCAATGGTTTTGATGATTTCCACACCGATCACCTCAAAATAAAAATTTGTTAGTTAGCTTTATTTACATGCGTTAATGTTGAATAGTCTAATACTTCACCAGCTTGTGCATCGATAACATCAATTGTTCCATCAGAGATATCTGCTACTAGTTCGGCAATTTTAGCTTTAATTTCATTCCATTTTGTTTGTGCGGCAGCTTCTGTTGACACAAATCCTTGAATGGTTGTTAAATCAGTAATTCCTGTTGCTCCAGAGGCTAAATCATAGAATACATGTTTTCCACTTTCTAGTTTATCTTCAACAAATTGTTCAACGATATCATAAATGGCAACGTTTGTATTTTTCAAAACGCTTGTTAATACTGAACCAGGGACTGAAGCATCTTGGTTAGCATCAACATCGATGGCTAATTTACCATTAGCAGCAGCAGCGTTTTTCATGTTTGTACTAACTCCGCCAGCAGCAGCAAAAACAAAGTTTGCGCCGGAAGTGTAATATGAATTGATTACATTATAGTTTTCTGTAGAGGCACCAAAACCAGCAGAATATGTTTCATATAAATCATAATCTACATTTAACTCAGTGGCAATATAGTTAACTCCTTGTGCGAATCCATATCCGAAAACTGATATTCCATCTGATTGTGTTCCACCAACAAATCCTACAGCTCTAGAAGTGGAAGTTGGAGTGAAATGGTAATCTTCATCAGTAAATAAAAGTTCATGATTTTCGTTAACAAGAACAGCGAGTGCTCCTGCAAGGAATGATCCTTCATTAACATTGAACAATACCTCGATGACGTTATCATGAATTTTGTCACCATTTTCATCGGTGTTTGCGAAAGCGTTAAACACGACAAATGTTGTATCTGGATATTTTTCAGCGATTGATTGACCTGACCCGTCATCTGTAATTAATGCACCAAAATTGTATTCCAATGAGAAGACTAAATCAAAGCCTTCTTCTCCAAGGGTTTCTAGCGAACCAGGAACATCATTAGCTGTATTAACAACTTGGATTTGAATTCCGAATTCATCTTTTGCTTGGTTTAAACCTTCAATGGCGAATTGATTATAACCATTGTCATTAGCACCAGCAGCTGACACAATTAGGCCAACTTTGATGTCTTCGTTGTTCTCGTTAGTGCATCCGACTAACAAGAATAATGCGAATAAAGAAAATGCTACTACTAAAACTTTTTTCATAAATCCTCCTGTATTTTTATTATTTTTATATTATTTTAATCAACCTTAACTTGATTGATGTAAAATCTTCGATTGTCTGAGCGATAATATGATTTAAAGGTTTCAATTGGGACTTCTTTACCATTGACAATACCGTATGTTACACCACGGAATAATAGAATTGGGATTCCTTCAGGAATCATCAATAATTCAGCAATTTTTGATTCTGCAGCGATGGCTTCAATAGTTCTTGTTGCTCTAGTGATTTTAACGTTATACTCTCTTTCAAGAACGTCATAGAGTGATTGACTACCAAAATCATGCCTGTTTATTTCAGGAAATAATTTCATTGGCAGATAAACTATAGTTCTATTGACAGGGGCTCCATCTGCACAATAGACACGGTCAAGTGTGAATATTTTATCGGTTGCAGTAATTTCTAGTTCGCGCATTCTTTTTGAATTTGGAACGATGACAAGTGCATTTATGACTTTTCTTGTTGGTATTTTACCCATTTGAAGAATATCGCGTGTACAACTCGTTATAGAGAACAGTTCTTGTTTGACTGAATCACCTTTAACGTAGGTGCCTTTGCCTTGAATTCTATATAGATATCCCTCATTTACCAGTTCATCAATTGCTTTTCGAACTGTAATTCGACTAATACCATGTTTTTCGGTCAATTCTCTTTCACTTGGTATCATCTGATCATCATTCAGTTCGTCTTGTTCAATTTTTCGGATGATATCTTGTTTTAAAACATAATACTTTGGAATTTTGTATCCTGTTGACATCAATAAATATCCCCCTTTTAAAACATTGTCATGTTGTCATGTTGTCATGACCAGTTAAAGTATAACGCTTTCATTTTATTGTGTCAATTTATTTTTTTATATTTTTTATCTTCTGTTTGACTTAACCGACATGAACACCTATAATATAGACAGTTATCTATATTGATACCTATCTATATTGTGAGGTGCTTTTATGTTTGAAGAAAATGCATTATTATTTAAAGCCTTAAGCGATGAAAATCGGTTAAAGATTTTAGAGTTGCTCATTCGTTAACGGTTGCTAAAAAAGAAGGAAACTGGAAAAAGCATTTTGTCGATAAAACAAAGATTGATCAGTTGATTCAATTCTTAACGGACTTAAAGAATACGGAGGCATCTTGCGCGTGGTAAAAGAGCTATTTAGTTGGATGAATGATGCGTTTTTAAAGATGACTTGGCTTCAAGATATCGTCAATTGGTTTTTTCGTGACGTTATTAAATTAGATATTGAGGGATTACTTTATAAAGCTTTATCTTTCTTCTTTTATGACGTAATTAAAATCTTCATTTTGTTATCAGTCTTAATCTTTTTAGCTTCTTATATTCAATCCTTCTTTTCACCAGAAAGAACCAGAAAGATTTTAAGTAAGTTTAAGGGTGTTTGGGCCAATGTCATTGGGGCACTCTTAGGAACGGTCACACCGTTTTGCTCCTGCTCATCAATTCCGATTTTTATCGGATTCACGAAGGCAGGACTGCCAATAGGTGTTACCTTCTCATTCTTAATCTCTTCACCTTTAGTTGATTTGGCTTCTGTATTGTTGCT
>PGZS01000298.1 GCA_002841435.1 Firmicutes bacterium HGW-Firmicutes-3
GCATCTGTCAGACGATTAGATGAAGTCAGTGTTGCCAGGAATCCGGTACTTAGTTATCGTTTCAATGGAGAAGAACAATGATAAAAGACATAATCATTATAGGTGGTGGGCCGGCCGGCTATGAAGCTGCACTCTATGGTGCGCGTTATGGCGGGAACATAACCTTGATTGAAGATCACAAAATCGGTGGCACTTGTCTTAATTATGGCTGTATACCCACCAAAACATTAATTGAACGTGGAGACTTATATAACAAAATGATGCATTCTAGTGAGATGGGTATTCATAATGACCATGTAGAACTGGATTATGAAAGTATGCAAAACCAAAAAGCAAAAATCATAAGCGATTTGGCAAAGGGCATCATGGGTCAGTTAAAGAAAGAGAAAGTAAATTATATTGAAGGCTATGCCAAAATAGTAAATAGCGAGACGGTATCGGTCACCTTAAGTGATGGTTCTACCCGTCGTTTTGTTGGAGATGCCATTGTCCTTGCAACCGGTTCAAAATCGGTAATACCGAATATTGAAGGTATAGAAAATGAACGCATACGAACATCTAAGGATATTCTGGAGATGAAACGTTTGCCGGCATCTATAACCATCGTAGGTGGTGGTGTGATTGGTATGGAATTTGCATCTATGCTAAATCATATGGGTGTAGAAGTCAGTGTCGTTGAATATGAGAAAACCATATTGCCAACAATAGACAGTTCAGTATCCAAGCGTTTAAAAAGTCTATGTCAACAAGCCGGTATTAACATACATACCGGTTCAAAAGTGATTGGCTTTGAATCTCTTTCTAATGATGATATGAAAGATATTGAAGATATGGATGGTACTAAGGTTGAAAACGGTATCCGAACCGTATTTGTGGAAAAGGAAAAAGAGGTTCATATTGATTCGGAGTATGTTCTGTTATCTGTTGGCCGTATGGGTGTGTGGGATCAGGAAACTCTTGAAAATATGGGTATAGCACATAATAATAGATTCATACAAGTAGACGCCAACTATGAAACCAGTGTAAAAGGCATTTATGCTATTGGTGATGTTAATGGACTTTCCTTATTGGCACATGCTGCTTACAACCAAGGACGGCAATTAATGGGCTATCTTCTAAAGGATCAAAATATCCATAGCCCATATATTCCTAGCTGTATTTTTACAGACCCTGAGATAGGGAGTATTGGCCTAAGTGAGGAAGAAGCGAAGGAAAAAGATATTAAATTTAAGACCCAAAAAACCCTCTATGGTGCATCCGGTAAAGCAATGGCCATGAATGCAACAACAGGCTTTATCAAATCTCTTGTAAATGAAGACGGAAAACTAATCGGACTGCATATCCTTGGTGCTCATAGTACAGATTTGATTCATTATGGCATCATAGCTATGGAAGGCGGTCTTACAATCCA
>PGZS01000083.1 GCA_002841435.1 Firmicutes bacterium HGW-Firmicutes-3
TTTGGGGCGCTGTTATATCTGGCCGGAGCGATGACGATTGGGCAGATTTCGTCCTTTGTGCTGTACTCCCGCAAGTTCTCCGGGCCGATTAATGAAATGGCCAATATCATGAACGATCTGCAATCGTCGCTGGCGGCGGCGGAGCGGGTTTTTGCCTTGCTGAATGAACTGTCTGAGGCCAAGGACACCGAAAAGATGACCGACCTGACCAGTGTCAAGGGCGATATCGTGATGAATAATGTCCGCTTCAGCTATGATGCCAATCAGGTGATCATTAAAAACCTCAGTCTACAGGCCGAAGCGGGCAAGCTGATTGCCATCGTCGGTCCCACCGGGGCCGGAAAAACCACCATCATCAATCTGCTGATGCGTTTTTATGACACTGAAGCCGGAAATATTTATGTGGATGACAACGAGGTCCGGGAGCTGACCCGGGACAGCCTGAGAAAATCATTCGCCATGGTGCTTCAGGATACCTGGATTTTTCATGGTACGATCTATGAAAATCTGACCTATGGCAAAGAAAAGGCCACGATGGCAGAGGTGGTTCAGGCAGCCAAGGCGGCCCGCATTCATTCGTTCATCGAGCATCTGCCCCATGGTTACGAAACCATTTTGAGTGATGAAGGCACCAATATTTCCAAGGGTCAGAAGCAGCTCTTGACGATCGCCCGGGCAATGCTGTTGGATGCCAAAATGCTGATCCTTGATGAGGCCACTTCCAACGTCGATACCCGCACCGAGAAAAAGATTCAGGAAGCCATGCGTCAGCTGATGAAAGATAAAACCTGTTTCGTCATTGCCCACCGACTATCCACGATCCAGAATGCCGATCTGATTCTGGTGGTGGAACGCGGCGATGTGGTGGAACAGGGAACTCACGAAGAACTGATGGAAAAGCGCGGCAGTTACTGGCAGATGTATCAGGCACAGTTTGAGTGAGGGGCATAAAAAAATGCCAAATGAGTTGAATGATCACAGATGTATGATACAATAAGTGTGTGGAGGGCGCATATTATGGAACGTAAGATAGAAAAGTACTTAATTAAATGGAAAAATAATTCAAGAAGAATGCCATTGCTTATTAATGGAGCGAGGCAAGTGGGGAAAACCTACAGTGCTCTTACCTTTGGGAAGTCTCATTATCGCAATACCGTTTATTTTAATATGGAAGATTCGAAAGAAATAACGGCTATTTTTGAGCGCGATTTAAATCCGGAACGAATCGTGAGAGAATTATCGGCAAAGATCGGCCAGACAATTTTTAAAGAAGAAACGCTGATTATTTTTGATGAGATTCAATCGTGTGAACGGGCTCTGACTGCATTGAAGTATTTTTGCGAGGAAGCTCCAGAGTATCATATTATTGCCGCTGGTAGCTTGTTGGGAGTTGCTTTGAATCGGGAGAAATTCTCTTTTCCTGTTGGAAAGGTAGAGATGATCACCCTGTATCCCCTTGATTTTGAAGAATTTCTATGGGCAACGGATAATCGCAAAATCAGGGACCTTATTTGTGAATCTTTTGAAGCTTTTGCGCCTTTGTCCCTCCACGAAACGGCAATGGATTTGTATAAGACATATTTGGTGGTCGGTGGAATGCCCCGGTCGGTAACAGAATACATTGAGACAAGAGATTTTGATTTTGTGATGGTTGCTCAAAAGACGCTTAATGATTCGTATATCGCCGATATGGCTAAATACGCAACACCACACGAAACAACTAAAATTATGGCGGCGTGGTCAAGTGTTCCGGCTCAACTGGCAAAAGAGAACCATAAATTTCAATATAAAATTATTAAATCCGGGGCAAGAGCTTACGATTATGAAATTCCTTTGGACTGGTTAAAAGCCGCAGGCATTATTAATAAGTGTATACGCATTCAAGAAGGAAAGATGCCGCTATCCGCTTATGCAGATAATGGTTCGTTTAAGTTATACATGGCTGATACTGGCCTGCTGTGTTCCAAATTTGACATCAGGGCCAATATCATTTTAGATAACCCGGTAAGTTTTCATGGTTTTAAGGGTGCGTTAACAGAAAATTATGTGATGCAGGCTCTTGTCACCACTGGTTTTATGCCCTATTACTGGAGTTCGCCGGGTAAAGCGGAGTTGGATTTTGTGTTTCAGGATCGTCAGGGAAATGTCATTCCATTGGAAGTTAAATCGGCCGAAAACGTCAAAGCTAAAAGCTTGAAATTGTTTATGTCGTTGCATAAACCGCCTTACGGTATACGTGTTTCTGCTAAAAATTTTGGCTTTGAAAACAACATTAAAAGTATACCGCTTTATGGTGTGTTTTGTTTAACTCCCTAGAAATGCCTCCGGACAGGGAACCCACACAAAACTGATGGAAAAGCGTGGCAGTTACTGGCAGCTGTATCAGGCACAGTTTGAATAAATTGTCGATAATTAATTTTATTTCGATTAAACGAAATAATTAAACAAAAATCGACTATAATTTGGTATAATAGGCACAAAGGAGGGATTTATGATTAGAAGAGAGCAGTACTTAACTAAAATAAGACCTTTTTATGACTCAGACCTGATCAAGGTTTTGATTGGTATCCGTCGTTCCGGGAAGTCTGTTTTATTAAAACAGATTATTTCCGAATTATCCGACAGAGGGATAGATGAATCTCACATCATCTATTTAAATTTTGAAGATCTTGAATATTCCTTTATTCAAAATGAGATTGATTTGCATTGCTACATCAAAGAACGGGTCAATAAAGATGAGCGGTTTTATATATTTTTTGATGAAATACAAAATGTTAAAAACTTTGAAAAGGCGATTAATTCGTTCCGGTCGACGCTGAACTGCAGTATCTTCATTACTGGATCTAATGGGAAGTTATTGTCAGGGGAATTGGCAACACATTTATCAGGAAGGTATGTGAGTTTTAAAATGATGCCATTCTCTTTTAAAGAGATGTGCACGCTAAGAGGATTAACAAGAGAGTCGGTTCGTGACGAAGACTTTATGGAGTACTTGAATTACGGCGGGATGCCACAACGCTTTTTGATGCAAACCGAAGAAGAAATCAAAGTCTACCTGCGTGATTTATATAATTCGATTGTTTTAAAAGATATCATGCAACGCAGCAATAGCAGGGATGTTGATATCTTAAACAGGATCATTGAATATATGGTATTAAATACGTCGCAGACATTTTCGGCAAAATCGATATCAAAATACTTTGAAAGTGTCAATCGAAAAGTATCGACGGAAACGATTTATCAGTACCTTGAACACATAACCGCATCACTTATTTTAAACAAGGCGGTAAGATATGATATTCGTGGCAAAAAGATTCTGACGCGGTCTGACAAGTATTATCTGGCTGATCTGGGATTTTCAAAAATTAAGAATACCGGATTTAAAACAGAGATTGGCGCTCTGATTGAGAATCTCATCTTCAATGAATTAAATCACCGGGGGTATGAGGTCTATGTGGGAAAAACCCCCAAAGGTGAGGTTGATTTTATTGTAATGGATGGTAATGAACGCGCTTATTACCAAGTGGCATATTTGCTTGCAGATGAAAGCGTTGTTGATCGAGAGTTTGGCGCATATGAATCGGTTAAGGATAATTATCCCAAATATGTCTTGTCTTTAGACAAGTTTGATTTTTCAAGGAATGGAATAAAGCATCTTAATATTATTGATTTTCTGTTGGAAGAGGCTTAAGAAACAGTACCTGATGCTAATTTATTTGCAAGAGTAAACTGTATAAAAAGCAATTTAAAAACGGTTAAAAAAATAGCGACGAGTCAAACAGATGAAGCAGAGACAGTGACAGAAAGTACCGAAGCAACGGAAACAAATCAATAAAGGGTTTGGAGTGGTAACATTAGCTTTATTAATTCGGATGCCTTGATGAATTCTACAAACGTGTTATAATAACACCATAAGATAAAAACACAGTTCTGGTTGGTAGTCCAGACGCGGTTGATGCCGTCAGTAACCTGCCTCCTAAGGTTGTCCGTTCTTTGTCACTATTTTCTAGGAGGAATTGAATATGGACAAAGTAACAGTTAAATTAACGGTTTTTTTTGACGACCCCTTTTGGGTTGGCGTTTTTGAAAGCGTGGATGGCGACATGCTGAAAGTGGCCAAGGTAACCTTCGGCTCGGAACCCAAGGATGGGGAAATCTATGATTATCTGCTTAAAAATTATAATCGGCTCCAATTCAGCCAGCCGATTACCGATGAAAAAGCGCCGGAAAAGCGGATCAATCCCAAACGGATGAGGCGGGATATCAATCGGCAAATGGCCGTGAAAAGCATCGGAACGAAGGCTCAGCAGGCCTTAAAAGAAGAACAGGAAAACAAAAAGATAATCCGGAAAGCGTTTAACCGGGAGAAAACGGAAGCAGAAAAACAACAGCAATTTGAACTGCGGCAGGAAAAGAAAAAGCAGAAACATCGGGGGCATTGATCAGGTGCTTGCGTAGTTAAATAAGAACCTTATATTCGTGCAGCGCTATGCCTATGATTGTTTTATCCGGCACTTTAAAAACCAGCCTTGATTTTCAACTTGATGGTATTTTCCAGTCGTGAGACGGTCATTTGAGATCTTTTTAAAAATAGTGCAACTTCTTTTTGGGTTTTCTGTCTCAAAAATCGTTGTTCAATTACGATTCTTTCCACGGGTGTAAATGTCTCGCTGATTCTCAGGATGAAGTCGATATTATCGACGTTCTCCAAGTCATCGTCGGTAGTACCCAATAAATCCATCAGAGAGAGCTTATCATCATTGCTGGTATCCAGTTCTTCGTTAAGTGACATCGGATAATGGGCATGATTACTCTCCATCGCAGTGATGATGCTTTCTTCGGAAACGTCCAGATAATCGGAAATTTCAGAAATCGTCGGTGAACGCATATTCTTTTGTTCAAGCAGAACTCGTGTCTGATTCACTTGCTGGTTCAACTCCTGAATTTTTCTGGGGATACGAATCAGCGTTTCTTTATCTCGATAATGGCGTTTAATTTCGCCCAGGATGGTCGGGGTGGCAAAGGTTTCAAAGGTATAGCCGCGATCCGGATCAAAGCGATCTACCGCATACATTAGACCGATGCAGGCCACCTGGAAAATATCTTCATTATCGCCGTTTTTATACCTGTATTTTTGTGATAGAATTTTAGCGAGATAAAGATAATTCTCAACTAGATGATTCCTTATCTCAGAAGTCTGTTTTTTTTCATACTTCACAAATAATGCCATGGCGCTTTCTTTACTCAGGTTAGATTCATATCTCATCTGTTCTGGCAGCCATTTGACTGTTGCAAACGTAGGAGCTTGTGCTGTTTTGACTAGCGATTTTATCCTTAGTCAATATCCTCAAAATATCCCGTTCGGAGTAAGTTGAATACGCCTTGATTTTTAATACAATCCATTTAATTCCAGCCATTTTGTTCTCCTGTAATCATATTTTTAATCGAAAAAAAGAATTCAATAAAGTTGAATGTAAAACAGTACAGAGGTAAAATAAATACCATTATTATTCCGCTTGGCGAGGTTATTTGTTTAACCTCATCATTTTTATATTCTTATTTTACAACATCAAGTGACTTGAGAGTCAAGTTATAATTATTATAAATTAAGAAAACTATTAAGATTTAGACTACTGAAAAATCCTGGTCTTTCCAGCAAAAAAATGTAATACCAATAAAAAAGACGGTGCGAATTTTAATTTCTAAAATTCGCACCGTCTTTTTTAAAATGATTCAATCCTTTTGGATGCCCTTAATCTTCTATCGGTAGCCATACACAGTGGGCACTTTGGTGGTTTTCTTTTTCCAGATGAATATTGAATATCATCAGGAAGGCATCATCTGCCAGTTTCAACCCTTCGGAACTAATATAGTCCAAAGCTTTTGATAGGTTGGCAGAAGAAAAAATGGTGTCTGAACTTGCCGGTAAGGTAGTATAAACAGAACGCCGGGGCGGGAAGTAGCTTACATTATCATCCTCTTTGACCTTTAAAAATGGGGCAAACTTTTCATCAATGCCGAGGCCGACACGAAATCGATCCCCACCTTTTTCAAGCTCGTCTTTGGCTAAAAAAATGCATGAAAACACAAATGGGATTTTGGTGATCCATTCATGAGAAAGAGCTAAAGAAGTCAGAGAGTTCTTGAGTGAGTATTCATCCAGTATATTGATAGAGTAGAAACCGGGGGAATTTTCAATACGGTAGCGGAAGTCCATTGATTGATACTCTTGAAACATGGTCCTTATTTGGGCACTTCTTTTTAATAGGTTCAGGTTAAGAAGAATCGCTTCTTCCAGCTCCTTTTCCCTGGCATCAAGCATACCAGAAATATCCATCGGTTGGTTGGAATTAATGATCTCGGCAGTTTCCTGCAAGGAGAAGCCCAGACTTCGATAAGATCGGGCACTCACCAAAAGATGGAGATCCCAGGTATCGTAATAGCGATAAGATGAGCCTTTACGTTTTTTAGGCGTTACAATTCCGCATTCTTCATAGTACCGTAACCCTTCGGTTGATATCCCCAGCATTTTAGCGATATCTCCAATTGTATATAGCATAACTCTCCACCCCTTCAATTTTAGACTCAAAAGCCCCTTAAGGTTTAGTGATCTTATTGCAATATAACATTTGAAACATGGTATTGCAAGATTTTTTCGGCCATTTTTTTAAACTCATCGTGTTCTTCTTTGATTTCCTTGAAAATATCCAATGTCGACTCCTTTAAAATTTCCCCAGAAAAATTTGCAATCTTTCGTGCTGTGGGTGATCAAATATTTCTTCCGGGGTTCCTTCTTCGATGATAATCCCATCATCAAGAAAAATCACGCGATCGGCGACCTCTTTTGCAAACCCCATTTCATGAGTTACAACGATCATGGTTCGGCCTTCTTTGGCAAGGTTCTGCATGACGATTAACACTTCTCCAACCAATTCGGGATCTAGGGCTGATGTGGGTTCATCAAATAAGATGACACGTGGTTCCATTGCAAGAGATCGTGCGATAGCCACCCTTTGCTGCTGGCCGCCTGACAACATATCAGGATATTCGTTGGCCTTTTCTTTGAGATCAACTTTTTCAAGAAGATCCATTGCCAGAACTCGGGCCAGACTTTTAGGCATTTTTTTTACGGTCACCGGCCCTTCCATTACATTTTGAATAACCGTCATATGGGGAAATAAGTCAAAATGTTGAAAAACCATCCCAACTTTTTGACGAATTTCATTAATTTTCTTTTCCTGAACTAATTCTTCATCTATCCAAATCTCTCCGGCAGTTTTCTTTTCAAGAAAATTAATACACCGAAGCAGCGTACTTTTACCAGAACCGCTGGGTCCGATAAGACAAACGACTTCACTTTCATTGACGGTCAAGTTAATGCCCTTTAATACTTCAATATCGCCAAACGATTTATGAAGATTTTTAATGCGGATCATACTCATTCAGTTACCTCTCATTTATTTTTAGTTTGATTTCTAATTTACTAAGTAGCTTTGTTAGGATAATTGTAATAATCAAATAATAGGCACCGGCAGTAAAAAAAATAGGAAAAACATTATAGGTAGCTGCCCCAAATTGTCTTGCCAACAACATGGTTTCGGTAATGGTGATAACGCTGGCCAGAGAAGAATCTTTCACGGCCATAATAAACTGATTTCCCAGAGCTGGTATTGAGCGTTTGAAAGCCTGTGGTAAAATAATCCTTCTCGTGGCTTGCCAACTTGTCATGCCCAAAGATCGTGCCGCCTCCCGTTGCCGATAATCAACAGATTCAATCGCACCTCTGAAAATTTCGCTGATATAGGCTCCGCTATGGAGTGCCAGTCCCAACACTGCAGAAGGAAAACTGTCAAGCATAATGCCGATGGCTGGCAGTCCATAGAAGATAAAATATAATTGTAATAAAAGTGGCGTTCCCCGAATAATCGTAATGTAGATATTCATGATACCGATTAATAATTTATTTTGAGTCAGCTTCATAACGGCGACGAAAAGACCAATAATCGTACCAATTATTATTGAAAAGAAAGCTAATTGCAAGGTCAGCCAAACACCCGGTATAAATTTTGGAACAAAAGTTACGACGGTTGTAAAGAATGTTATAATATTTGCGAATAAACCCATACTAATCCCTCCTGCTTACAAAATGGTGTCATTTATTTGCAAAGACTGCTACGTCAATATGTTTTTGGTATAGTAATATAAAGAAAAAATTTACTTTTTCAGAATATTCATTCCGAACCATTTATTGCTGATTTCTTCATAGGTTCCATCATCAATGATTGATTTTAAGGCTTTATTTAATTCTTCCAGCAATTTTGGATCATCTTTTCTAACAGCTATAGCAAGCTCTTCAGCATAAAGCAATTCGCCAATCGGTTCTATTTCAACACCAAAGTCCATTGGCGCTCGAGCACCGACAACTTTACTAGTCACCAATCCATCCAACCGGCCCTGATCGAGCGCTTTAAAGATATCCACTTCACTTTGGAATTGAACAATTTCACCGATATTATCCATTTTACTTAAGTAATCATGAAAAGTTGTTCCCGTGACAACGCCTACTTTTCCTTTATTCAGGTCGTCAATGCTCTTTAAACTCGATCCTTTTTTTGCGAAAAATTGGGCGCCATCATAATAATAAGGATCTGTAAAATTAACCTGTGTCCGTCTCTCATCAGTAATTGTCATACTCCCAATAATCATATCAAATCGATTGCCGGTAAGGCCGCCAATAATTCCATCCCAATCGGTCGTAATGGGTTTGGCAACAACGCCCATTTTTTCAGCAATGGCGTTGGCGATATCAATGTCAAATCCTGTCACGACACCATCTTCACCAATATAATTAAATGGTGGGTAGGCACCAGTCATCGCGTAGGTCATTTCACCACTTGACTTAATCTTGTCGTAGGTCGCTGATCCTGTTTTTGCACTGGTACACCCACTTAACAAACCGATAATACAAATACCTAACACAAAAATAATAATTCTTTTCTTTAACATTTCGATCTCCTTTTTTATTCTTTCAATACAGTTATCAAACCAAGACAGGACAACACAGAAGACTATTTATGAAAAAACATCAATGTGAGTAAAAAAACCGCCTCACAGATGACTATGCGAAGCGATTTTTGCGGTTTGAAATTTATTGTTATGCCAGGGTTCTTGTTGATTTAGTATAATATAAGAATTAGATCTTAATCATACTTTTCCTTTCTTTGCGTATAGATATATGATACCCTATATAATTAGGTCTAATCAAAACACCCCTTATTTAAGTATTTATGATAAGTTTTCTGGGTTATGGGTACGTATAAGAAAGATACTAATATCATTGTTTTTCTGAAGTTGAGTCTCAGGTGAAGGGATGATCATTTCTTAGGAGGTACAACATGAAGAAAGATAACCTCATTAAACTGCTTAAAGATCTGTTTGCCAGATTTATGAATGATGATCTACTCTCAGTGGGCGCACAAATAACTTATTTTTTGCTCCTGTCGATTGCACCGTTTCTGATCTTTTTAATTACGCTGATTACCTTCATTCCGTTGCTGGATTTTCAAAGTCAGATTGAGCCTCTTTATGCGCTAATGCCCGCAGATGCGTCTAAAATTCTCAATGCGATCATTGATCAGACCATTAAAAACAGGAGCAGTGCCTTGCTGACTTTTGGAGTGTTATTCGCATTGTTGTCAGCCAGCGCTGGGGTAAGCTATCTCATACGTGGCGTCAACAGAGCTTATGATCAGGAAGAAACAAGACCTATATGGAAAAAAAGTCTGCTTTCATTAGTGATCACGCTTGAACTGAGCGTTGTTATCATCGGCTCGATGATTCTCATTGTTTTTGGCGGTATTCTGGGTTCAAAGGTTTTTGGCTGGTTAGGTTTTTCAGAGACATTTACAATGATTTGGGATTATCTGAGATTTGTTATTGCCATCTTCGCAATTATAATTGTTTTTATTTCGCTTTATTACAGTGCCCCAAGCTGTCGTTTAACGATTAAAGAGGTGCTTCCTGGTGCTATTGTTGCCGCCATCAGCTGGATCGTCGTATCCATGGCCTTCTCATTTTATGCTGACAATCTCGGCAATTACGCAGCGGTTTATGGAAGCTTGGGTGGCGTTATTGCCTTACTTACCTGGATCTATTTGAGTAGTATCATATTTTTGCTGGGTGCGGAAATTAATGCGTCACTAAAGTTTAGCAAAGAAGGTATTGAAAAAACAGTGCTCAAAGTTTTTTAGAACGGATTTTGTACTTTATTTGATAGGTTTTAACCTAATAATGTCATTGCTAAATAAGTTTAAAAAGGCCTTTGTTTTGTGATTAAGTTACGGAGTATTAATCTAAAATGGTTATAATAAAGATATACCAATTAACGATTAAGGAGATTAAAGATATGAGTGCAGTAACAATTACCAAAGATAATTTTCAACAGGAAGTCATCAATTCAGATAAACCGGTATTATTGGATTTTTGGGCACCCTGGTGTGGTCCCTGTAAAATGGTATCGCCGATCATCGATGAAATTGCCGATGAGGTGTTCACTTTAAAGGTCGGAAAAATAAACGTCGATGAGCAACAGGAACTGGCCGCTGAATTTAAGGTCATGAGCATTCCGACACTGGCAGTAGTCAAGGGCGGCGTCGTCGTGAAAAAAGCTGTGGGAGCAAAATCCAAAGCAGATATTTTAGATTTAGTAGCTGAATAGCCTCAAAAAGAGCAACCGAGAAATCGGTTGCTCTGAGGTTGACGCTAAGCTACCGTACCGACCAATTGTTAATCTGTTGTTCGCCGCGGAATCGGACAGGCTCTGCCGTGTCCGCTCCGATGCGTACAACATGATGTAACAATTGTCG
>PGZS01000084.1 GCA_002841435.1 Firmicutes bacterium HGW-Firmicutes-3
TTCGGATGATAGAGGGACTGCTTCGATCATCAGGGGTGTATTGCCTGACTCGAAGCCAAACTCAAAGGAAGCTTTTTGCATCATGTCTTTGAATAGTTCTTGAGCTTTTTCCGAACCATATGCGAGTTCGTTGACATTAATGTGTCTATTTAAGAGTTCTTCCTTATCGAGTACACATTTTATTTGATTGCTACTTATTTTTTCAATTCTCATATCATCACTTCCTTTTCGAAGGCAACAAATTCAGGTCAGTTACATTCACTACATAGAAAGCAATTCAGCATCTTATACTTATATTATACGATAAAAGTATGGAAAAAGCAAAGCCGAATGTTTTCCCTAAAATCTTAAGAAATGTTCGAAAACAGTTGATTTATGCCTCTAAATCTGATACTATTTGTTAGGGTTGCTTTTGGTAGCTTATTTGCTATGTAGTTGTGGTATAATTATTATCGGACATAAGGACTATGATGGCAAGACAAATATTATAGATTCATTGAAAGTTAACACTTTAGTCATGCTATAGATATAAATATACATCGGATATAGTATTTGAACAAGTCATAATGAAGGAAGAAGAATGGAAGGGGCTGTTGACATGTCTGCAAAAATAATTATCGGCGCTCAATGGGGCGACGAAGGTAAGGCCAAAATCATCGACATATTATCAGAAGAGGCTGAGGTGGTCGTACGTTCCCAAGGTGGAAATAATGCCGGTCATACTGTAGTTGTAGGAGACGAGGTATACAAGTTCCATCTCATACCTTCAGGGATACTTTATAGTGGGACAAAATGTATCGTTGCCAATGGTGTGGTTATAGATCCTGAAGGTATTTTAGAAGAAATTGACCATATCCATAGTAAAGGTATATCAACGGAGCATTTGAGTATCAGCGATCGAGCGCATTTAGTTATGCCTTATCATAAGATATTAGATGGTATTAAAGAAGACCATAGAGGTGATGGTGACATTGGTACAACCAAAAAAGGTATTGGACCATGTTATATGGATAAAGCTGAACGTTCAGGCATTAGAGTCTGTGATTTATATAATGAAGAGGTTTTTAAGAAGAAAGTTCAAGAAAATGTTCTGATTAAGAATAAAATCATCAAATACGTTTACGACCAAGAGATTCAAGTGGATGCTGAAGAAATCATTGAAAACTACTTAGGCTATGCCAAAAGACTTAAAAAGTATGTAAAAGATACAACGGTTGAAATATTTGAAGCCTTAAGTAAGCAACAAAAAGTTTTGTTTGAAGGTGCTCAAGGGACATTGTTAGATATCGATCTTGGTACTTATCCTTATGTTACATCCTCTCATCCTGTAACCGGTGGGGTTTGTGTGGGATCAGGTATTGGACCTACCGCTATTGATGAGTGTATCGGTGTTATGAAGGGATACGTCACCCGAGTAGGAAAAGGCCCTTTCCCTACAGAATTATTTGATACGGTTGGAGACCAGATGCGGGATGTTGGTCACGAATATGGAACGACCACCGGTCGTCCCAGAAGAGTGGGTTGGTTTGATGCTGTTATCGGAAAATTTGCTGTTCGTACAAGTGGATTGACCAGTATAGCGCTTAACAAAATCGACGTTATGGCCAATATTGATGTTGTAAAAATCTGCGTGGCATACAAAAAAGGTGATGCGGTAGTTAATGAGTTTCCGGCAAGTCTTGAAGACCTGGCTCTATGTGAGCCAATATATGAGGAACTACCCGGTTGGGGTCCGATTGATCATGTAAGAAAATATGAAGATTTACCTAAGGAAGCGAAAGCATATATTAAAAAATGTGAAGAACATTGCGGTGCCAAAATCACCATGGTAGGTGTGGGACCGGATCGAGAACAAAACATATACATAGACTAATTACAAGGCTGCCTAATGGCGGCCTTGTTTGTTCTTCTCTAGGAAAGCCTATGCTATGTTAATGCGTTGAAGCGTCGCATTAACGATCAAGGAAGTCTTTCCTGCCGGAACAATTTGCTTTGCAAAGCGAGGCGTAGCCTCTTTGTTCTTGCGCTACAACCACAACTGACGTATAATAATAGAACAGAATATGTATGTATGAAAGAGGTATAAGATGCTGTTTATCATAGGTCTTGGTAACCCCGGAACAAAATTCAATGGAACCCGTCATAATATTGGGTTTGAAGTTATAGAAAGACTAGCGTATGACTACCATATCAAATTAGACCGAAAAAAGCACAAGGCTTTTGTTGGTCAAGGTGTTATTAAAGGTGAGAAAGTTGTATTGATGAAACCCCAAACCTACATGAATTTAAGTGGCGAAGCTATTGCCGATGTTCTTGGTTTTTATAAGGAAACCCCTGCTAGAATAATTGTCGTTTATGATGATACCAGTCTAGATGTGGGTAAGCTTAGAATCAGGGAAAGAGGTAGTGCCGGTGGTCATAACGGTATAAAAAATATTATTGCACATATGAAAACCCAAGAGTTTATTAGGATTAAGGTAGGCGTAGGCGAAAAACCACCCGGTTGGGACCTTGCTGATTATGTCCTTTCTAGGTTTGATGATCTAGAAATAAAAACCATACAAGCTTCTATAAAAATGTCGGCAGATTCAGTTGCTATGATTTTGGAGGCTGGTGTAGAAAAAGCTATGAACCACTATAATAGTAGAAAAGCAGGTGAAAGTGATTGAAAAAGCATATTGGAACCTTACTGATTATTATTGGAATAGTAATTATTACTGTTCCTCTTGTGGGAAGATATATAGCAAATCAAAGACAAGAGGCGTTGATGGCAGACTTTCTTGAGCAAAGCTTGATGATTGAAGATACAAATAGCTATGATGATTTAAGTGCCTCTTTGGAATGGGGGGTACAAGAAGAGAATCAGGAGGATTTATCAGAGTCAATTGACGTTGTGGACCCCTCATCTTTAGAAGAAGATGATATAGAAGGCAATCTTGAAGAAACGGCTATAATCAAAGAAAGACCGAAAGCTGTGGCTATTCTTGAAATTGAAAAAATAGGCATAAAGTTACCGGTTGCAGAGGGCGTGGATCTTGCGACCTTAAAATTTGCACTGGGACACATGCCAAAGACAGCTTCCCTTGGTAGTGTGGGTAATGCCGTTGTTGCGGGGCATAGAAGTCATAGTTTTGGGACCTACTTTAACCGTTTGAATGAAGTTGAGGTTGGTGATACCATAAAAGTGACAACAGGTGGTCAAACCTATACTTATGAAGTGTATGAAACACTTATTGTTGAACCGGATGACCTTTCTGTTTTAAGAGGTAGTAGCAATCACAAAGTTATTACTTTAATCACATGCCACCCACTCTATACATCAACACACCGTTTGATTGTTCATGGTGTTATAAAACAATAAAAACTAGCGAAAAAATAGGTCTAAAGAACCATATATATAGGCAATAAGTTACAAATTAATTACAAAGATTGCATTCTATAGACCTATTATGCTATAATATACTCAAGATTAATATAGCTTATAAATTTGGTGCTTTTCACCGATAATAGCAAACCATTCGAAAGGATGGGACGCAAAGCCAAGGGCCTTCTGCATAGCAGGTGGTAGCCGGTTGCCGAAAGGGAAGTTTTTTTGTACCCTTAAAGCAAAATAATTCAGGTGATACAACACTTCAAAATAAGCTTTCAACGATACCGCAAACCATTCGAAAGAATGGGACGCAAAGCCAAGGACCTTCTGCATAGCAGGTGGTAGCCGGTTGCCGAAAGGAGAGTTTCAAATGAAGAAGGTTGTATTTTTAATTTTTTCAGTAATTTTTCTCTTTCTCATATCTGAAACAACAACTCTGGCCGCATCGATAGTAGATGTGGATTCAAGTCAAGCTAATGAAGGTATAGTAAGAGTCAAATTTAATACAGGAACTACGAAAAAGGTCAAGGTGCTTATATCAAAAGGAGAGCAAAGGGTTCAATATAATTTGTCAAATAGTGAGGCTTATATCGGATTTCCTTTACAACTGGGAGATGGCACTTACACCGTTGGGATTTATGAGAATACAACGGATAGCAAATATAGAGCTGTTCACACAAAGAGCTTTAATGTGACCATCACAGATGTAAAAAAAGTCTATTTAAACAGTGTTCAAGAAATCAGTTGGCGTAAAGATAGTCAAGCTGTTTTGCTAGCGGGAAGGCTTCTACAGGAAGCAACCTTGAGAAAGCAACAAAATCATAAAAATACGACGCTTCAATTAACGGATCGAGAAAAGGTGAATGTTCTTTATAGTTATGTCGTCAACAATATAACCTATGACTATAATAAAATCAAAACCTTGAATTATGACTATTTACCCAATATAGATAAGACAATCCTTGACAAATCTGGTATATGTTATGATTATTCCGCTTTGTTGGGCGCTATGTTGAGAAGCCAAGGTATACCGACAAAAATGGCCAAGGGCTATACGACGTGGACAAGTGTTTACCATGCTTGGAATGAAGTATATATAGCAAGTGAAAACCGTTGGGTTGTGGTTGACTCAACGTATGATGCTTATATGAAGAAAAACAATCAACTGTATGCTTTTGAAAAAGATACCAATGTGTATCAAAAAGTGAAAGAACTCTAGAACCAAAGTTATGTACTAAGGTAATAGATTCTGATAAAAATTTTTGGCCCTAGCCTCTTAGTCAATCCCTCATGAACTAAGAGGCGATTTTTTGTCTTTTTTTAATAAGGTCCCATGAACTTCATGATTGTATCAGGAAAGTGCGATTTTCCAAGGTTGTCATTCCCATTTTTATCAAGTATAATTAAGTGGTTAAGGCGTCAAAACTATATAGTTGAACTTTCACATACACTCAAATGTGAATTTGGAGAAGCTTACTTTTGACCCTTTAACCATTAAGCCAAAGTGAATAGGAAAAATCATGATGTCTTAGCCGTTAGGTTAAGACCTTTTGTGCGGTTCTGGAAAGTAAGGTTATGTATGAATATATTGAATCAGCATTTGGAAAAGTTGGAAGCTTTTCATATAGCAAAAGAAAAACTAAAATATAAAGATACGCCCATCGCCATCTACGGCGCTATTGACTCTCAAAAATGTCATTTAGTATCAGCGTTATCAGACCATCCCCAGAAATTGATTATTACTTATAATGATATAAGAGCAAGGGAAATCTATGAAGACATGAAGTTTTTTCAAGAGGATGTCTATATTTATCCCTCAAAAGACATTATTTTTTATAGCGCGGATGTTCATAGTAATGATATCGTTAAGGAACGGATGCGTCTTTTTAAGCAATTGATTGAACAACAAAAAGCCGTTGTTGTTATGTCAGCGGATGCTTTGGTAGATACCCTTATGCCACTTGATAGAATCCGGGAAAGTGTCATTTTCTGCAAACAAGGGGAAGTCCTTGAGATGACCGGTCTTGGCAAGCGTCTGATTTATATGGGGTATAAGAGAACGGAGCAGGTAGAGAGTCGAGGTCAATTTACCATTCGTGGTGGTATTATTGATATCTTCCCATTAACGGAAACGGAAATGGTCCGTATAGAGCTATGGGGCGATGAGATTGATTCGATAAGGCAGGTCAATATGGAAACTCAAAGATCGACAGTTGCTTTGGAAGAAGTAGCCATCTATCCGGCTAGAGAAGTTGTCGTATCCGATGCTTCAATACATAGAGCTGAAAAAACTGTACAAAAAGATTATATTAAGACTAAAAAGTATTTTTTACAAGCAGATCCGGAGTATATAGAACGATTGGAACGCAGTTTTGATGATTTGATACAAAAAATAAAAGGCGAGGGTAATTTTAATGGTATAGAAAGTAATTTGCACTATTATGAAGACGAGGTTACTTCCATATTAGATTATTTTCAAGAGCCTGTTATTTATTTAGATGAGCCCCAGAGAATCAAAGAAAGGCTGACCAATCTTTTTTCGGAATTCAATGAAAGTATGCGTAGCCGTTATGAAAAAGGTTATTTATTAAAAGAGCAAGTAGATGTTCTGTTTAAAGAAGGACAAATAATTAAAAAAATTGAAAACAATGTTGTGGTAAGTCTAAGTACCTTAAATCATAAGGATGCCCTTGTTCATAATACTTCAAAAATAGAGATGTTGGTACGATCGGTGAACCCATACCATGGTAGCTTTGAGCTGATGATTAAAGACATAAGAAGCTGGGCCGAAAATCGTTATAAGATTCTATTACTATGTGCTTCAAAAACCAGAGCCAACCATATGGTGGAATTATTAATGGATCAAGATATTAAGGCTTATACCCTTTATAACGCCGAAATGGGTCTTACGAGTGGTTCGGTCGCGGTATCCTATGGCTCCATGCATAAAGGATTTGAATACCCACATATTCAACTTGTTGTTCTTACTGAAACAGAACTGGTAGGTAAAAAACAACACAAACGTCAAAAAAAATTCAAAGACGGAAAGAAACTGAGTCACTTCAATGAGTTAAAACAAGGGGACTATGTGGTACATGAGAATCATGGTGTCGGTGTTTTTAAAGGCATAGAAAAAATTGAAGTAGATGGTATCAGTAAAGATTTTATTAAGATTTCTTATAAGGACGATGGCAATCTATACATTGCTACAACGCAGTTGGATGCCATTCAAAAATACATAGGTGCAGAAGGTAAAAAGCCTAAGCTAAACAAACTTGGAACCGGTGAATGGAAAGCGACTAAGGAACGGGTTAAAGGTGCTGTTGAAGAGATTGCAAAGGATCTGGTAGCTCTGTATGCGAAAAGGGAAATGGCCAAAGGCTATCGGTATGAGAAGGACACGGTATGGCAAAACGAGTTTGAAGAGATGTTTCCATACGAAGAGACCGACGACCAGCTTACAGCTATTGAAGACACAAAAAGGGATATGGAGAGTTCGAGAATTATGGATCGCCTTATTTGTGGTGATGTAGGCTATGGTAAAACCGAGGTAGCCATTAGAGCTGCCTTCAAAGCAATTCAAGAGAATAAGCAGGTTGCTTATTTGGTTCCTACCACCATTTTGGCACAACAACAGTACAATAATTTTGTCCAAAGAATGAAAGATTTTCCTGTAAAAGTGGAGATGCTTTCCAGGTTTAGAACCGCCAAAGAACAAAAAAAAATCATTGAGGGTCTAAGAAGAGGGTTGATTGATGTGGTCATCGGCACCCATAGGCTTGTCTCTAAAGATGTCGTTTTCAAAGATCTTGGGTTATTAATTGTGGATGAGGAACAACGCTTTGGTGTTAAGCATAAAGAAGCCATCAAATCCATGAAGGAGACTGTGGATGTATTGACCTTGACAGCTACACCCATCCCTAGAACCCTTCATATGAGCTTGATTGGCATCAGAGATATGAGTGTGCTTGAAGACCCGCCAGAGGAACGCCACCCTATCCAGACCTATGTTTTAGAACACAATGAGGCCCTCATCAAGGATGCGATATACAGAGAACTGGCTAGAGGCGGTCAGGTATATTATGTTTATAATCGGGTTAAAGAGATTGATGAAGTTGCCAATCAGATAGCCAAGGAGGTTCCAGAAGCCAGTGTGGCTTATGCTCATGGTCAAATGAGTGAAAGAGAACTTGAAAATATCATGTTTGATTTTATTAATGGCAACATCGATGTACTGGTGGCTACTACCATCATTGAAACCGGTCTTGATATATCAAATGTAAATACGATGATTATACATAATGCAGATCGAATGGGTCTATCTCAGCTGTATCAGCTCAGGGGAAGGGTTGGTCGCTCCAACCGTGTCGCCTATGCCTATCTTATGTACAAGCGGGATAAAGTCCTTAAAGAAATAGCGGAAAAAAGACTGGAAGCCATACGTGAGTTTACTGAATTTGGTGCAGGGTTTAAGATTGCCATGCGTGATCTGGAAATAAGAGGGGCCGGCAATCTTCTTGGTGCTAAGCAACATGGTCATATGGATGCTGTAGGCTATGATCTGTATTGTAAGCTTTTGGAGAAAGAAGTCCGCATACTAAAAAATGACCTGGACACAGAAGAAAGCTTTGAAACACTAATCGATATTAATGTGGATGCCTACATACCCATTGCCTATATCAATGACGAAGTCAGAAAAATAGAAGCCTATAAGAAAATTGCTACCATTGAATCAGAAGCAGACTATCTGGACATTCAAGATGAGTTATTAGATCGTTTTGGAGAACTACCAAAAGCGGTATCGAATTTACTTGAGATTGGATACATCAAGGGTTTGGCCCATGATATCGGAATTTTGGCAATTTTAGATAAAGGTGAAACAATCGTTTTTGAGATTAAAAAAGATGCTAAAATTGACCCATCAGGCATACCTAATCTGATTAAGTCTTATGGTCGTTCGCTTAAGTTTGCCATAGCAGAGCAACCTTATTTTGCTCTTAAGATTCCGGCAGATGGTAAAAAAGAAGTTTTCAGACATATTAAGACTTTGTTACAGGCTCTAAAGGGTTTGAAGGTTTAACCTTTGTAGCATATAATGAGTATGAAGAACTATATAGAAAATTAGTTATGAGAGCTTAGCCCCAGTAGGTTAAGGTGTCAAAACTATATATTTGATTCAAAGGTCATGAAGAAATGGAGCTGTTTGGCATTGGTTTTAATTAAAAAAATAATACTGTCTTTAATTTGTCTGTTAATAGCAGTTACAGTCGTGATGGGTTGTAACACAAATAAAACGAATCCAAATACTTGGCTTAGTGTAGGTAAAGCAGAAGTGGAAGAAGCAGAAGTTATGGTTTATCTGTTTCAGACTTATAATGACTTTTTAACCTTTGGCGGCGAAGATGTTTGGAATATTAAAGATTTTAGTGGTGGAAAATCAGCCAACGAAGTGGCCAAACAAGGTGCACTTGATAATCTGATTAAAGTGAAGGTTCTAAACCAAAAAGCTACTGAACAAGGTATTACTTTAACGAAAAGTGAAAATGATTTGTTGGAAGAGGAAGCAAAAAAATATTATGACAGTCTACCCGGAAGTTTTAAAGAGCAACATGGGATTTCATTGGAAACTGTTTATGACGTCATCGATGATAATTATAGGGCCAGAAGTTTAGAGAATCAAACCATTGAAAGTTATGAGTTAGATTTAGAAGAAGTTGAAGAAAAAGTCAGAGAAAATGTCGAGTATGTCAAATTGAAAAATGAAAATGCAATAGACATCCTAACATCCTACTATGTTCAGCACATCGTTGTCTATACCCACGAAAAGAACAAGGATGGTGTTTGGGTAGCACTAAATGAAGAAAGGGTGTTACAATCCCGTAGTAAGATTGATGCTGCCTATGAAGCCGCCAGCCAAAGCGTACCTTTCGAAGAAGTTCTTAAGGAATATTCAGAAGACCCTATAAGTGGCGCTGATGATTTTGGGATTATGCTTTCCAAGTTTCAATTACCGGAAGATTTCATTGTTCATCTTCAAGATGTCGAACCTGGTGAGATGACGCCGATTATTAAGGGTGAGTATGGCTTTCACGTTTTTAAGCTTCTATTTGTCGAAACACCGGACAAAGATACCATAGGAGAATACAACACTCAGTTTGCTATATGGGAAAAGTCTCTTTATGAAGAAGCACGGGCGAAGTTATACAAAGAAGCCTTTGACACCATTTATAATAAATGGCTTCAAGGTGTATCCATTGAACTTGGCCCAAAATGGTTAGAGCTTGATCTTCTAGAAGCTATTGAAAAGTAATTTTTCAGATATATATGCTTATGAAAATGATAGGGCTAGTGAGAGGACGATTATGACAAAAATTAAAAAAAATGGAGAGAACTACACATTTGAGGATTTGCTTAATGTCATGTCCATACTAAGAAGTGAAGAAGGTTGTCCGTGGGATAGAGAACAGGACCATGTATCTATAAAAAATGCTGTTATTGAAGAAGCCTACGAACTGGTAGAAGCCATTAACAAGAATGATCTTACCAACCTTAAGGAAGAACTTGGGGATTTGCTGTTACAAGTTGTTTTTCATAGTCAAATAGGTAAGGAAGCTGCAACGTTTACAATTGAAGAAGTGGTGGATGGCATTGTTGAAAAGCTGATTCGGCGACATCCCCATGTTTTTGACACCATTTTGGTACAAGGCAGTGAGGCTGTTTTGGACCAGTGGGATAAGATTAAACTGGATGAAAAATCAATCACAACGGTTACAGAAGATTTAAGGCAGGTACCTAAAGCATTACCGGCATTAATCAAGGCCACAAAAGTTCAGAAGAAAGTGGGTAAAATCGGGTTTGATTTTCCGGACTTTCAATCAGCCTTTGATAAGCTAACTGAAGAGGCTCAAGAATTGATGGAAGCCTATGAAAATAAGGATTTGAAAGCAATGGATGAGGAATTAGGGGATTTATTGTTCTCTGTAGTGAATATTTCGAGATTTTTGGGATTAAATCCTGAAAATGCCTTGACAAATGCCTTGGAAAAGTTTATAAATAGATTTGAGGGCATTGAGAACCTTGCGTTATCAAGAGGCCTGAACATGAGCCAAATGGATCTAACACAGATGGATGCACTTTGGAGTGAAGTAAAAAAAGACGAATAGTCGCTTAGCGATTATTATATAGCCAAATCATATGGCGCAAAAGTTATTTAATAATTCATTAGAAAATGTAGAGGAGGAGTTATTTATGAACAAATCTGAATTAGTAGCCGCAATGGCAGAGAAAACTGAGTTAAGCAAGAAAGATGCTGAAAAAGCATTAAAAGCATTGGTGGATGTCATCACTGAAGAATTAGCAAAAGGTGAGAAAATTCAATTGGTTGGGTTTGGTACATTTGATATTGCAGAAAGAGCTGCAAGAGAAGGTAGAAATCCTCAAACTGGCGATGCAATGAAGATTCCAGCATCAAAAGCACCA
>PGZS01000299.1 GCA_002841435.1 Firmicutes bacterium HGW-Firmicutes-3
TTGAATAAAGCCAGAATCAGAATAAAATATTCGGCAGAATAAAGATATCTACCCTTTAACCCTCATTTTCAATAAAGTGAGGGTATTTTAATACCTTTTATTGCGAGAATATGAATTTAAAGCCATTAGAAAATAATTTTATGTATCTAAAGCCCTCTAGCCAAGGAAAGTTGTCATGCACCTTCGTGTTGAGTTATAATAGGATGAAAACAAACAGATACATTTTTCTTAGATATAATAACAATCAATTATCTTGATCTAATTGTTACGAATCTAGTATTTATGAGTAAAAAAAGCAACATGAGGGAGAAAAAGTTGAAGAAAAAAGCTGTTATGAAATGGATGTTATGCGTCATGATAGGGACTTGGCTTATTATTTCTGTATATTTTTATTTTCAACATCGCATTCAAGTGGATGTATATTATATTGGTGAGCATATAGAATTTGATGAGTTTAGTATTATTGTTAAGAATATTGAGCGGTACAATTATGAAAAGAATGACAGAAAATTGCCGGAATATATTTTTGAGCTTCAATTACCATGGAAGATGACAGAAGCAATATTAAAAATCAATTATTTTTACAGTAGGCCCTATCTTATTCATAAAGATGCATATGAATATAAAGTTAATTGTGAAGTTATATTTAATCCGGAATTAATTGATTCAGAAAGTGTTAGTGAAAAAGTTAGAGATAAGATTAAAGTACGGCTTTATAATGAAGCGACGACATCATCAAGAACAGCAAATCAAACTCAAAGTCACTATAATAGTAATATGAATGTTATTCACTACGCTTTTATCGGCGTTTGGCAAGATGATAGTGATATAAAAATTAGTGTTCAAGATAAAGATTATATAATTTCATTTGAAGAACCATTTTTGACGAAGACTTATGACTATTCTAATAGAAAACCAGATGATCGTAATCAATTGGCTAATGATACAATCAAAGAATTTTTATGGGATTATTACAATGATAGTATTGAAGAATCCAAAAATTATATACATGAAGATTATATTGAGGATTTTCCGTGGCATATTTTTAAAGCATATCAACCATTAACAAATACGAATTATATTTTTTCTTATGTGGGAAAACATAGGGATAAAGAAAAAGTGTTTATTATAAATGTCTCAGATATCAAGGCGAATGATAACAATCAAAATTACAAATTTTATATGGTCTATGAAGATCTGAAGTGGCAGATTATGGATGCCAAGAATTAACTAAGGAGGTTGTTCATTATGACAAACCATATTTATAGAGTGACTGCGTTTTCAGACAGTGTGGATGGCGGCAATCTAGCCGGTGTTGTTTTAGATGCGGATTCATTATCAGAAGAACAAATGCTGGGAATTGCAAAAGAAGTAGGCTATTCTGAGACGGCTTTTGTT
>PGZS01000300.1 GCA_002841435.1 Firmicutes bacterium HGW-Firmicutes-3
AGACGGAAAACTAATCGGACTGCATATCCTTGGTGCTCATAGTACAGATTTGATTCATTATGGCATCATAGCTATGGAAGGCGGTCTTACAATCCATCAGCTTCAAGACATGGTTTTTGCCCATCCTACATTAGGCGAACTCTTTAGTGATCATGTTCATAGTTACTATACTTTTTAGATGCGTTGTTCTATAATGTAGTTAGGGTAAAGTGTTAAAACTAAAAGCAAAATACGACAACGACAACAAGTAGTTAACATAATATTGTTATGTAAAGTAGGTGAACTTATGAGCAAGTTAAAGCATTTTTATTACGATGCATTTATGATGCCTCTGGAAAGATTAAGACTTCATGATAAAAGAAAACAATTACTCAAAGATGTGGCCGGGGATGTTTTAGAAGTAGGGTATGGCACAGGTGTTAATCTGAATTATTATCCTTATGAGCAGATGGACAGCTTAACTTTGGTTGATCAAAAGATTCCGGATCATTTTTCCATCAAAAAAATACCTAAAGACTTGGTTTTAAGTATCATGAAAGGTGATGTAACCCGTTTACCTTTTGAGGATGCGTCATTTGATAGTATTGTTGTGACCTTTTTATTTTGTACGGTTCTAGATCCTGACAAGGGCGTAAGTGAGCTGTATCGTGTACTAAGACCGGATGGCAGGTTATACTTTATGGAACATGTATTACCCAGTGCCAGACCTTATAATAAACTCTTTCACAAGCTAACACCGGTATGGAAGAGGGTGGCCAGTAATTGCCACCTAAATAGAGAGACGGTTATGACCATACAACACGGTGGTTTTAGATTAGTGGAGTATCATCGCTTTTTTAAAACAAGTTTTGCTTTTGGGATCGCTAAAAAAGGTGAATTTTACGATATTCAGTAAGACTTCTTAATAGAGTACCCCTATGAAAACAAGGGCTATGTTGACATAATAATGTTATGTTAACATAGCCCTTGTTTATTACTTTGATAGGTCTTACTTTTCTTGGCATGGACATAATGGACATAATTAAGCATATTCATTTATGTACAACAAGGATGTGTCTTGACATATAGAATTCTATAGGCATATTGAATCGAAAAATTAGGTAAAACTTGACAAAAATATCAAAGTAATATATAAATAGTCATATGCAGATTCTTGTATGAAATCATAAGAAATAGTTGCTTTTCTAATAAACATCTCTACACCGACTATTTTAAAATGGATTTTGCGAGAATTATAGATAGAATATACGACTGAGGATGGGGAAATAGAATAATGCGGGGAAATGTATAGGTAATCATGACATTTCGCAATTTATTTCCAAGACAAAAAATTGAATATATTACAGATATTTATTAAAGCTTTTTTTGCTATGCTTATAAATAGCAAAGATAGGTTTACTAAGTGTGATTTAACGGTATATTACATAAATTGTAATAAAAATTAATTTTATTTCTTGCGAAAAAAATGAGGTGGCGTATGAAAAATAATATCAGTGAACAGCAAAAAGAAATTTTAAAACTAGCTGCTAAAGGATTAATTAATGAAGCAATTGCATATGAATTAAATATTAGTGAAAATACAATTAAGTATCACAAAAAAAGAATTTTTAAAATACTAAATGTATCGTCTATGGCCGAAGCGCTTAGTTTTGCTTATGAAAACAGTATTATTTAACCATTATTAAAAACTGTTAAGCTGAAGATATTGATAAAGAAGGAGGTTAATATATAAATGAAAACGGTTTTTAAAATTGTTATTGGAATTTTGGTTTTAATAATTATCTACGCTATTTTTTCCATAGGAATTCAAAACATCCTAATGAAATGAGAATAAGAAATCCTTCCTTGTTGTATTCCAATATTCATTTGGCATCAAGATCAAGTATTTATGTATACTATATCTATATCAATAAAGTATAAATACCCCTTACCGGACTATATTTATGTAATAACCAAGGTGGTATATCGTATTAAGGAAATTGTAAAAGCTGGTATTACCGACTTAAATAACCCTAGTTAAACGGAAAAAGGTGAACTATGAAAATAAAGAAAATTGTATCGATGGTGGTTGTTTTAATTATCAACTTG
>PGZS01000085.1:0-10612 GCA_002841435.1 Firmicutes bacterium HGW-Firmicutes-3
ATATCCAAGGTTTATTTTTTATGCCCAAAATAATATGCTCCTTGTTTCTTCTTGTTTATTAGGAAAGTAGAACTTTCCTAATAAACAAGAAAAGAAGCTGCGCTTCGTTATGAGCTCTGCTCATATTTCTGAATGGTTCGAAAGGAAAGGACCTTGACGCATTCAGCTATGCTTTAAAGCTGAATGCTAGAGTATGACTTTCCTTGAGAATGAAAAAGGACTCAAACAAAATCATCAGCTTGAGTCCTTTATATAATCTATATTTCGCTAATCTCATAGCGATTTTTTCCATTTACTTTTGCAGCATACATAGCCTGATCTGCCTCTCTAACCAGTTGTTCAAGAGTCAAATCCTGATGCGCAGTTACGAAGGCAATACCAATACTGACAGTAATATAACCCGTTTCACTCTTTAAATTTTCTATCTTCATATTTTCTATTGATTTCCTTATGCGCTCTGCCCGTTCTATGGCTTGTTCCATTGTCAGGTGTGTGATTGCTACAACAAACTCTTCACCACCATAGCGGGCCAATAGGTCCGTTTTTCTATTTAGACTGGCTTGCATAGATGATGCGATTTTAATAAGACAGTTATCGCCTTCAACGTGTCCATAAGTATCATTGAAGATCTTAAAATCATCAATATCAAGCATCATGATGGTAAATGACAAATTACTACGATTGGCCAACTCTAGCATAAAGCTTCCACTCTCATCAAACCGCCTACGATTGCCAATATGAAGGAGTTGATCGGTATAGGATAGGTCTTTTAGTATTTGGTTCTTCTCCTCAAGTTCTCTTGTACGAGCTGCCACTTCCTCTTTAAGTATTTCCACATGATGTATAATCTTTCCCCCCATGCTATTAAAGCTATTATTTAACTCATAAAGCTCGTTTTTATGATTATCCATATCCAATTCAACATAAATGCCTTGCTCAAGTTTTTTAGTTGCATCGTTAAGCTTGATGATAGGATCAACGATACGCTTGACGATGACCACTGTTCCCGCAATAAATAACGCAGTGATAAATGCTACTAAAAGGAAGGTCCAAGTTAAAGTGACTTTTAAATTTTCTAAGAAGTCATCTTTCATCAATGCGATGTAGATATCCCAATCTAGGTTTTCATATGTATAAGCCATTTTTGCTACCATATACTTTTTATTATCAATGCTTAAGTCTTTGTTTAAGGATTGATTGGCAAAGAGAATTGACTTAATCACAAAATTATCAACATCATGTATAGATACATTAACAGATTGATTATCCACTAATCTAAAAATATCATCTTCTGTTGTTGTTGCTACAAGCTGTTCGTTTTGATCTACGATAAAAACCAGACCATTGTTTCCAATCGGTAGTTCACTAAGAGATTCACCTAACCATGTTAGCAATATGTCAACGCCAAATACACCAACCAGTTTTTCTTCTTCATAATAAGGAAGACTTGCTGTAATCGTTGGCTCCTTAAATAGAAAATGACTATAAATCGAGCTAAATACCGGACCTTCTGAAGATATTGCACTTGTGTACCACGGTCTTATTCTAGGATCAAAATTCTCAAACACTTGAGTTAAGCTATCTGCACTTCCATACTTATCAATACGATAATATTCAGAATGTCCGGATGTGGATGTATTGTTGCGACCAATGTCTATGGTGCCATCTGCATTACGTCTGGCACCATAAAATTCACCACTGGGTAGTCCAACAAATGCCATGGTGACATTAGGATAATGCTTAACCATCATCGCAAAAAAACGTTCTCTATTTTGTTGATCTTGAGTATTAAGGACCTTGTTTTTCATGGCATCATGAGAAATATGACTAAGCTGCATTGCTTCACCTAGACGTGTATTAAGTTCTCGATCTAACATGGTCAACATCTCACCTTGAAGTTCATTTAAGACTTGATCCACCATTCTTTGACTTTGAATAATCAGCATACCCGCCATCAAAGCTACGGTACATAAAAAACTTATTATAAAAGGTCGTAGTAAATCCCCTCTTATAGATTGTTTAGGCTTTTGAAATGGTAATTTCATGAGTCGTCTCCCTTTTACGTCAAATGCTGGTACCTTATCGTTATCGTTGTCAATAAATAATTTCTTAGTTAAATAATCTATTTAAGGCGTCAACACTATCTCGTTTTGGCCTTTTAATTCTATTATAAATTATACGCTCACATATTAACCTTGTCTATTAAATCGGAAAAATGAAATTGTTTCACCTATAGCTTTTAGTTACTAAAAAATCCTACATAGTAAAATTTAGTACTTGATTAATGGATTTAGTTTCTATATGATGATGCTTAGGGCTCATTTTATGAAAAGGGCCAACTTATTTATATAGAATATAATAGGAGTCATGACTATGCTTGTTAATCGTATTTACTTTATTCTTGTCACTTTTTTTATTATGATTACCCTTAGCCTATTACTGAATAATCCCATTGTGGCTGGTATCATCACCCTAATACTTGTCATGTCCGGATATATTTTACTGGCGTTATCCAGAAATAAAAAAAGGCTTCATCTCTTAGAAGATTTATGTGACCCATATGCTTTCATCGAAGCAACGGAGCGTCAAAGAAATATAACCGGAAAAGACCCAAAAATCAACGCTTATCTTAATGTGGATCATAGCGCAGGTTTGATTCTAATGGGCAAATGGCAAGAGGCAAAAGATCGTTTGCTCATGATTGATCAGAAATACCTTTCCTACAAAAATGGCACCTTACTTATTTATACTATTAATTTGATAACTTGTTATTATGGGCTGGGTCAAATTTCTGAGGCCGATACTCTTTTTGAGTCAAAAATCCCTTTACTTTCACCCGTTAGCTCAAAGCTCACTCTATACACAAAGCTATTAATTGCTGAGCGACTTCATATTCATGTAAAACTACTTGAAAGTAAAGAAAAATATAATGAATGTCTAGGAGAGAAAATAAGCCTACGTCAACGCCTATGTATTCTTTATAGTCTTGCACAAATAGATGAAAAAACCGGAAACCTTCAAGAAGCTCATATGAAGTATGAAGAAGTTGCAAAACATGGTAATCGCTTATGGATTGCTGTAGATGCACAACAAAAACTTCAAGCTCTATCCCTCTAGAAAATATATATGCACATCAAGATTTTCTAAGTAAGGAGAAGGATTAGTGTATATATACTGTCTTTCATACTTATTAGAAATATGGCTAATTTGACTTCTCTTTTCCAAGCCGCTCATGGATTCGGATACGAACAAGCGTACCTTGACCGATATCTGATGTTATGGTTAGACCATAATCCTTACCATAATAGAGTTTAATCCTCTGGTCTACGTTTTGAATGCCTACGCCACCCAACTTAACCTCTTGTGATTTCGTTGGTTCTTCTGGATTGCTCGTGTCAAAGCCACATCCATTATCTTGAACTTCAAGTATGATGTCTTCCACTTCTCTAAAAACACGTATATCAATCTGACCGGAAGTGTCTTTTTTGCGTATACCATGATAGATGGCATTTTCAACAATGGGCTGTAAGATAATCTTGGGTATGACAATGTCTGAGAGCACTTCTTCTTCTTGTATTGTATAACTCAGTTGATCACCATAACGTACCTTCTGAATAAAGAGGTATTGTCTGACATGATCAACCTCACCCGCTATGGTCGTTGTTGCGCTTCCACCACTTAAGGATAATCTAAAAAACCTTGCCAAAGCCTTCGTAATCTCTACTACTTTATCCCCATCCCCAAATTCACCCATCCAGACAATGGTATCTAAGGTATTATAGAGAAAATGTGGATTAATCTGACTATGAAGGACATTCAGCTCATAGGATCTTATAGATTTTTCTTGTTGTGCAATATCGGTCATTAAGACTTTGATTTTAATAATCATGTCATTATAATGCCTTGCCAAGCTTTGGGCTTCATAACAACCGTGTTCATCAATGACAATCGCTTTTAACCCATCTTCAATATCCGTCATAGCCGCTTCAAGTTTTTTGATGGGGTTGGTGATTCGACCGGCGATGAAGGTGGCACTCATCACCAATATGCCCAAGCCTACCAAGCCTACCAAAAAAATGGTTTCAACCAACTGTTGACGAATCGCTGACAACCCATCTAGAGATGCCAATCCTACAAGTGTCCAGTCAGAATTTTTTAAGTTGTACTGATAAATGAGCCGATTCATACCCGGATCATAGCCTTGCGTCATGGCGCTCATCTCAATTAGGTTATTTCTTCTTATTTCATCTTCAAAATACCGGGTATCTTCATGATAAACCACTTCATTCTGGCTATTTAGAATAAAGGCATAACCCTCTATCCCTAAATCAATATCTTTTAAATAATCCTCAATGACACTGTACTTAAAATCAACGACAAGGACACCCAAATTTTCTCCATCATGATCTTTAATTTCCCTACTTAATGAAATGACCCAGTACATCTTATCCATGTCAAACCCTTGCATTCTAGCAGATGTAAGGGTTGGCATGGTACCTGAATCAATGGCCGATAGGTACCAAGGTTCTTTCATCATGTCATCCGACATACGCATGTCTAGGCTAGACTCATTGGAGATGAGCTGACCCTCTTTGCCGACAACAATAATGGATACAATGGATAGGTCGCCTTCCCTTACCGTATCTATTAGGCGGTTGATGTCCTGTGCTTCATGTGGTAGTGGGTTTTGAACAGATAAATACCTTATGGTTGAAGGGTTCTCTGCTATAATCTTCGTCAGATCCTTCATTTTATCAACATAGGCCTCTATGGCATTTCCACTTTTGTCTACAGCCATTCTTGTACTTTTTAACGTCTCGTTAAGTACAATGCCGGATATGCTGTAATATAAAATAAAGCCAATCAGAACAACCGTTACCAGACTGGCTATAAAATAAAAAAATGCAATTTGTACCTGAAGTCTCTTGAAAATCTGCTGCTTCAACATACTAATCCCTTACTTTCTCTCTGTATTGACTTGGGCTATAGCCAAATCTTTTCTTAAACGCCGCACTAAAGTAATTAGGGTCCGTTATACCTACCGCTTCACTGATTTCATAGTTTTTCATCTGACTGCTTAGTAATAAAAGTTTGGCTTGATCCAGTCTTTTGGTTAAGACATATTCTTTAAAGGTTATTCCAAATATCTTCTTAAAAAGACCACTTAGATAACCCATGCTTAGGCCCAGTTCATCTGCAAGAAAGCTGAGTGAAAAATCGGATTGGTTCATATGAATCTCTAGCAATTCTGTGATTTGCGCCTTATACCCTGTTTCATCATACATTTCATTGTCATTTTCTAACCGATGGACAAGACCGATAACAGCCGCCGCCTTCTGACTGCTTTTGACGCGATCGACCAACTTTTCAAGAAGTTGTTCTATATCTTTTTTGGAAACAGGTTTTAAGATGTAATCATCTACACCCACCTTAATCCCCTGCCTGGCATATTCAAAATAATCATAGCCGGTAATAATAGCAATCTTAACACTTGGCTTCATCAGCTTGATACGCTCTGCAAACTCAAGACCGTTCATTCTAGGCATGTTGATATCTGCAAGAACAATGTCCGGTTGGGCCTTTATAAAGATCTCAAGGCCGGTTTCACCATTAGCTGCTTCTAACAACTCTGTGATACCCATAGCCTTAAGATCTACTAATTTTTTTATACCCATTCGTATAATTGGTTCATCGTCTACAATTAATAACTTCATACGCGCACCCTTTTAGCAAAATTTAGTATCTATGTTTTATTTTACCATATTCATATAGTCCGCGTAACCTTCTTCTTCCATTTTTTCATAAGGCACAAAGCGAAGTGCTGCACTGTTTAGGCAGTACCTTAAACCACCTTTATCTGCCGGTCCATCTGGGAAAACATGTCCAAGATGACTATCTGCTATGGTACTTCTAACTTCAACTCTTTGAGTGAACAACGTATTATCTTCTTTGAAAATGACGGCCTCTCCAGAAATCGGAACAAAGAAGCTTGGCCATCCGGTACCGGATTCGTATTTAGCCGCTGATGAAAATAGTGGCTCACCGGTAACGATGTCTACATAAATACCGGCATCATGATTGTCCCAGTAGGTGTTGTTAAATGCAGGTTCCGTTCCGTTTTCTTGTGTCACTTTATATTGTAAAGGTGTAAGCATATCTTTTATCTCCTCTTCTGCTGGTTTTTCATAATTCATCGTTTTTATCTCCAATTCATCAAAATCAACGTGGCAGTAGCCATTCGGATTTTTTTCCAAATAGTCCTGATGATAGGTTTCAGCTAAGTAATAGCCATTAAGGGGTAATACTTCTGTTACGATTGGATCCGTATAGCGTTTTTGTTCCTCTTTGATTACCGCTGTGATAAGGTCAAGATCTTCAGTTTTGGTGTAATAAATACCACTTCTGTAAGAGACACCAATATCATTGCCTTGTTTGTTAAGAGATGTGGGGTCCACCACTCTAAAGAAGGCTTCTAATAGTTCTTCTAGAGTAACTTTGCTGGTGTCATATGTGACATGTACCGTTTCTGCGTGTCCTGATCCGTCTAGAACATCTTCATAGCTTGGGTTCTCTGTGTCACCATTGGCATAGCCGGATGTCGCATCATAGACACCATATATACGTGCCATATAAGCTTCGACACCCCAGAAACAACCACCGGCAAGCCATATCTCATCTAACTTATCCATATCAAATTCAACACCTAGATTGGGGTTAGCAGGAAATGGACTATCTGGCGGGGGTACCAATTTGGAAGATACCGTACCTTCCACGATGCCCTCTGATGAAACATCTCCTTGACCGGCGCTCTTCATTGTGTTCACTTTTTTTATATTTGTGCCACTACAAGCTGTAAAAATAAGTAATGCGGTTAAAGCCAGTATAATTATTTTTGTTGTCACCATTGTTTATGCCTCCTTCTAGTATATAACGTTAAAGCTTTCATTAATGGTTGCTTCATTTACATGACCAGGTAGAACTTTGACCAATACACCGTCTGAACCTATATATGCCGATGTCGGGTAAGCACGAATACCATATTCTCTGGCATAAACACCGTCTTCATCGAGTAAGACGATCATATTCTCATTGTCCAATCCTTCGTACCATAACTTAAAAGCTTCTGTTTCTTTTTCGTTTTTATAACCTGGCGATACAATGGTAATCACTTGGTATCCTTCTGACCTTCCACTCAAGTCATCCAATTCTTCCATACCCGCGAGACATATGGAACACCATGATGCCCAAAACTTCACATAAACTTTTTCTCCCTTCAATGCCTCAAGTGAAAAAGTCTGACCCTCCGTGTCCATTAAGGTAAAAGCCGGTGCTGGGTCACCTTCATTCTTGGATGTCATACCCGCTTCTTCATTCATCTCATCTTCTTCGTCCATCATTTCTTCTTCTTCCATCTTGTCTTCCTCATCCATCATGACTTCTTCTACTGTCGTTTCCGACGCTGTCTGAGGTTGACTACATCCTACAGCGACTAAAGTTAATATCATTATAAGACCCATTAGTATTAATATTTTTTTCATATTACGGCTCCTTTCTTTTAAAAACAGTTTTCAAACCTGTTTATCTGATCTTGGTTTCATATAATACAGTTATGTAATTGACTTGGTCTGTCATAAGTACAATACCCATAATAATGATGATGATGCCACCAATAACTTTTATTTTTCCCATGTGCTTATTTAATTTCTTCATTGGGGCTAGAAGTAAATCTGAAAATAACGCCAATACCATAAATGGAATCATCAAACCAAGAGCATATATGAACATCAACCAACCACCATATACCGCTTGACCTCTACTTGCTGAGAGGGCCATCACTGCGCCAAGCACGGGCCCGATACAAGGTGTCCATCCAAAGCTAAAGGTAAAACCCAGTAGATAGGTACCAAGGATACCGTCATGATTACTGGCTTTAAGTCTTAACTTACCTTCCCGCTCAAGGGTTTTAATATGTATCAAACCTGTTTGGTGAATACCCAGTAGAACGACGATGGCGCCACAGATTCTAATAAACCATGTGGAACTGATGAGTGAACCCAAGCTTCCCGCACCAAATCCTAATAGAATAAAACTGGTTGATATACCAAAAACAAATATAAACGTCTTAAGAATCAACATAGGATGAATGGTCAATGGTCCCAATTGCTTACTTGAACTGACGCCTCCAACCAAATCAGCTGAAAGGCGTGATACATATACGGGTAATATTGGTAAAATACAAGGTGCAAAAAACGATAGAAGTCCTGCAACAAAGACAGTACTCATGAATAAAGCATCCGTTTCCATGGTTTCACCTCTTTCTTGTATAACTTAAGTCTATTATATAATGATAATCATTATCATACAATGTGTTTGATTCATGACTTTCTTAGATAACTTCATTAAATTATTGGATTAATGCCACAGAAAATGGTATATTGGTTAAAGAAAAACTAAGGAGACTTAAATGAATACACAAATAGATCTGGATACAATCCGAACAACCGCAGAAAACTATTATAGAAATGGTGATTATTATTGCTCAGAGGCCATTGTTAAGACCATCAAAGATGAATTCCAACTGCCCATATCCGATGACATCATCGCTGCCGCTTCCGGCTTCCCTGTAGGTATGGGTAATTCAGGCTGTAGCTGTGGCGCTGTGATTGGTGGCATCATGACCTTAGGTCTGGTTTTTGGTCGTAGGGATGCCAAAGATAAAAAAGTGGTGAAAACGATGAAGCTGGCCAATGAGCTACACGAGACTTTTAGAAAAAAACATAAAACACTATGCTGTAGAGTTCTCACAAAAGGTATGCGCCTTGGCTCACGTAAGCATATGGATCAATGTATATCTTTTACAGGTGAAGTCGCTGAAGAAGTCGCCAAAATTATCATCCGAGAATCCGCTAAAAAATAAGATCTATAATGATAAAAAGACCTAAGTTATCCTTTATAGGAAATAATCTTAGGTCTTTAATTATAATATGCTCTCAATCTTGAGATCATGGGGTATCTATATGGTTTCTAATCTGATTTAAATCAAGCAGTGTACCTTCAGATATTATTTTCCCATCCACCACAATTAATGGCCAGATTCTAGACATAAGCGGTTTTATGAGCACCGAATTAACTCTACGTTTCACATCATTGTCTTCATATATCTGATTCATTCTGTCTAGAATCATAGACGGATTGCCTGTATCATAAGCGTTGAGTTCAACAACGATATTAACACCATAGGTTGCTTCAAGTTGATGTATAAGTATCTCTGGTGTTAATTCTACTTGGTCTCTGGAAGCACACTTAAGTACACAGGTACTGCAACCAACTTTGTGCACCTTATCTTTTGATGCTGCAAATATTTCAATCCTTGCTGACATGAGATCACCTCATCTTCTTTTAATCCTGTTTGTTATTATTATAACAACTTGTAGATTATAATTCGGTATCCCTTGTTACCAACCAGCACTATTACTTCAGTTCAATTAATTAGAGGCGCTACTGGCCGCTGCGCTTGCTGCAGTGATTGAGGCAATCATGGCCGCTGTCTGAGCTGCAATAATTGTTTCAATAGATACACTTAGGGTTGTGGTGATCAGTCCATTTTCCTTGGCTGATTGAATATAATAATCTGAAATGATTCCGGAAGCCAGCAATATATTCATGCCTTTACCCAACCACTTATATTTTTTTAGGCCCTTAAGCCAAGTGGCAACTTCCACAAAATCTTCGCCCAAGACTTTTTCATCCATGTCCAGTAGGGCTACAAGACCGATTGCGGGATAATATTCTGTTGTCACCTTCAACTTATTCTCTTTCATAACCTGAAAAAGATGGCTACATCGATCGATCATGTCTCTCATGTTCATGGTACTAAAAGCCAGTATATGGGAAAGCGTCTGAAGGCCATTGCTTTTAGCAAAGCCAACTTCACTTAAAGCTCGGTAATAGGATTCCAGCTCATCCACTTCATGATTGGAAGTTGAGAGTAATATGGCCAAAGCATAATCGTCACCACTGGTTAAGAAAGGATGATTGGCTTTCATATCCTTATAGATAGCCATAGCTCTATCGATTCTCTGGACAGCTTGATCATTTGATGTAAGGGTTTTTTCAAGTGCATAGCTTGCCGTACATAAGTAACTGCTCTGCTTAAAACCTGCTTCTTTAAGCAAGGGTTGCCTTCTATACATTTGATCAAATATCTCTTCAGGATTATCATACTGAGCGCACAAAAGTCCAGCCACAGTAAAATTCATCATACCTCTATAAGGTGAAAATGCACCTGACCTGGTCTTAATATATTTTTTCATCCCTTTAATCCGTTCCACATCAATTTCTTTTTTACTCATGGTATAGCTAAGCGCCACCAGGTGAATCAGTAAATTGTGCTCCCACATAAAAGGTTTTTCCAATATTAGAAAATTGTTCATTAAACGTTCTATACTTTCTTGATAATATGGCTTCATTTTATCTCCCTTGTCAAATCTCAATACTTGGTTATAGTGTCAATTTTATTGTATCCATCTACCATTTTACCCCATACGCATTATTATAGCCATGGTCCTGCCCTTTATTTAATGGTATTTTAATTTCAACACAAAAACAGCAA
>PGZS01000085.1:10706-13069 GCA_002841435.1 Firmicutes bacterium HGW-Firmicutes-3
CGTTTTGAATCAGTGGCGCTGTTTTCTGTTCTTCTTTGGCCGCTTGTTGCCATCCTAATAAGAGCATATTCAAAACATCTTTAGCCGATTCTAGAGGTTTAACACTGTTCTTAATGGAAGCTTCAATAAAACGTTTGTTCACGAAAATATACAGTGACATCAAGTCTCTTGAAATATCGTACTGAAAGTCCAGATTATCACTTAGTTCTCTAAGCAGCCGCGTTGCCCGGTTCATGCTGTTAGTAAAGCCTTTTTCATCGTCTTGGTCGAATTTTTCTATGGCTTCATCCATCTCTGTAATCAGCATCTCATAGTTGATGACCACCAGGTCGTTTTGGCTGGCGTTAACAATTCTGGTTTGAAATTCTTTAGCAAGTTGTGCATTCATCTAATCACCCTAACCTTGTAAGAGTTGTAGTAATGACTGTGGCCTTTGATTGGCTTGTGCAAGCATAGACGTACCTGCTTGTTGTATGATATTTTGTAATGTAAATTGTGACATCTCATAAGCCATATCCGCATCTAGGATTCTAGATAAGGACGCTGTCATATTTTCTGAAGCCGCTTCTAAATTGGCAATAGTATGCTCAAGTCGATTCTGATAAGCACCAAGCTTAGATCTTACTGTTGAAATAGTCTGAATGGCTGTATCCACGATACCGATTGCTTCTTGGGCACCACCGGATGTGGATAAATTAAGATCGGTTATACCAAGGGCTCTTGGTGATAGATTCTGAATCCTAATCTCCATGAACTGACCTTCATTGGCGCCAATCTGTAAGTCAAGAGGTCCTGTCTGTAGTAGGTTCATGGTTACCATACCAATATCGTTTCCCGATACCAACCTTAGTTCAAAGTTATTGTTGGATTCAAAGACAATATCACGACCAACAGTGGTTACGGTTGTACCTGCCGGGAAGCCGTCAATTACATTGGTGGTTGCCGGATTATCAAAAACAATACTGGAGCCATTAATCTGAACGTTACGGCCTAAGTTTCCAAAGCCTTTTTCAAGGGTAATATTGCCCGTTTCAAAACCTAAGCTTTTAGCTGTAGCAATATCCGCTGCATTTGAAGTAGTATTTGGCTTTAATGTCACTTCGAAACCATCTTTATTGAAAGCTACTAATTTATTGGGTACATCATCTGTAAATGCAAAATAAGTGTTACTTGCCAATGCTTGAGCATTAAGAGCCGTTAAAACATCTTCTCTTCCGGCTGCAACATCTAGGTCATAACCAGCGCTAAAGTCAACGGTAGCCACCGGAGCACCATTAACATAGATGGATAGAAAACCTGTTAAATCATCTCCTGCACCGGTTGATATAGCATCCACCGGTACACTTTTTGTAAGATCAGCGGTACCAATGCCTGTAACAACTGTGCCTACTTCAAAAGCTCCTAATTGACCGGCAAGTGTTACATCATTGGGCTCTGCTGCATTCGCCGGTTCAACCACAAGTGGCTTAGCAGAATAGATAACCAATTCGCCGGTACTGGAGTAGGAAAGCTCAAGACCTGGTATGCCGGCCATTTTTAATTTCTCATATATGCTTTGATTGGTATCTGTATTGTTTAAGGATACGGTGGTACCATTAATCAAAACATTACCACCTGGTGCTGTTATGGTCGTATTGGTGCCAATATCTATCATAGTTTCAAATACATTGGCTGTATTGGGTTGAAAATGCTCATTATCTAAGCCTAGAGCTGTAAGAAGACTTAAGTCCCCTGTGACATTCAATTCTCTTGGGCCAAACTGATTCATAGCCAAGCTTAGCGCTTTACCATTCCCAAAAGGTGGTATCGGTTCTATACTGATACTAACATCTACCCTTGAGGATAAGTCCCTAAGTTTGGAGAAAACTTGTTCACTGGTATCGCCTGTATTGATTTTTACCTGTTCACCATTGATATTAATCGTACCTGCCACGGTTGCTTTACCATTGCCATCAAACAAGTTAACAATACCACCTGTATCTTTGGTCACGCTAGCTAGCTGGGATACTTCAAAAGAATAAACCCCAGCTTCTACTGTATCGCTCATAGAAACTATATCTGCGATATCTGCATTCGTGGAGAAGGCTCTACGGTCAATGTCACCATTTAGAAGTTTCATTTGATTGAATTCAATGGATGATGAGATTCTTTCAATCTCGTTTTGCATTTGTCTGACTTCATCTTGTACTGCTTTTCTGTCTTGCGCATCGTAAGTACCATTCGAAACCTGAACCGACAATTCCCTTATTCTTTGCAGCATTGCATGCACTTCATTTAACGCACCCTCTGCTGTCTGTATTAATGATATGCCGTCCATGGCATTTCGATTCGCCTGTTTCAATCCTCTTACTTGCGTGTCCATT
>PGZS01000086.1 GCA_002841435.1 Firmicutes bacterium HGW-Firmicutes-3
AACACAGTTTATTATAGCAGATTATATTTATACTGTAAACAAATTTATCTATTTTTTTAATGAATAAAACCTTGATAAATCAAGGTTTTATTCATTAAACTAGGATTGATTTTTATTATCATTTACAGCGCTTGTAGACCTTGATTTATATTCTAATTCATCATTTTTCCCACAGGATATGCTTTTTTAAGATTTTTTTTAAAAATTGTCCCGTATAAGAGGTCTCAACCTCTGCCACTTCTTCCGGTGTTCCAATAGCTACAATGGTTCCCCCTCGGTCGCCACCTTCCGGACCTAAATCAATCACATAATCTGTCGTCTTAATCACATCAAGATTATGCTCAATGACAATGACTGTATTACCAGAGTCCACCAAGGATTGAAGGATTTTTATCAGTTTATGGACATCTGCAAAGTGTAGTCCTGTCGTCGGCTCATCTAAAATATAGACCGTCTTACCTGTACTCCTTTTACTAAGCTCTGTCGCCAGTTTCACTCTTTGCGCTTCTCCGCCTGATAAGGTTGTAGAAGGTTGTCCCAATTTGATATAAGACAATCCTACGTCATTAAGACAGTCTAATTTTCTTCTAACTTTTGGTATATGCTCAAAAAACTGTATCGCATCTTCAACCGTCATATCTAAGACTTCTGAGATATTTTTCCCTTTGTACTTGATTTCTAAGGTTTCTCTATTGTACCTTTTACCATGACATACTTCACAAGGTACATATATATCCGGAAGAAAATGCATTTCAATCTTATTGATACCATCGCCATGACATGCTTCGCAACGTCCGCCTTTTACATTAAAACTGAATCTACCTTTTTGATAACCTTTCATCTTAGCGTCTACGGTTTTTGCAAAGATATCCCTAATTGGATCAAACAATCCCGTATAAGTTGCCGGATTAGACCTAGGTGTTCTTCCAATTGGTGATTGATCAATATCGATTACTTTATCTAAGAACTCAAGGCCTTCAATATCATCATGTTTACCAGGCTTCATTTTAGCTCTATTTAAATCTCTAGCCAATCTCTTATAAAGTATTTCATTAATGAATGAGCTTTTTCCTGAGCCGGAAACACCTGTAACAGCTGTTAATATGCCAAGGGGTATACTAATGTCAATGTTTTTCAGATTGTTTTCAGATGCACCCTTTACAGTTAACCAATTGCCACTTACAGGACGTCTTACTTTAGGAATGGCTATTTTTCTTCTACCACTTAAATAAGCGCCTGTTATGGATTCCTTGTGCGCCATAATCTCCTCGGCTGTTCCGACAGCTACAATCTCACCACCATGAACACCGGCTTTAGGCCCAATATCTACCACACAGTCCGCTTCGAACATGGTATCTTCATCATGTTCTACAACGATTAGCGTGTTTCCAAGATCTCTTAGATGTTTCAGTGTTGTTAGTAACCTGACATTGTCACGTTGATGGAGACCTATAGAAGGCTCATCGAGAATATAGACAACACCCACAAGACCGGAGCCTATCTGCGTTGCCAATCGAATACGTTGGGCTTCCCCTCCGGATAAGGTCCCTGCTGATCTGGATAAGGATAGGTAATCCAAGCCAACATCCATTAAAAACTTAATACGGGCATCAATTTCTTTTAAAATCTGGTCACCAATCATGTGTTGGCGTTCTGTTAATGGAAGCTTATGCATAAAGTCTTTAACATCATTGATGGACATCTCTGTCACTTCTGAGATGTTATAATTCCCAAGTTTTACAGCCAAGGATGTCGGTCTTAGCCTAGCACCATGACAACTTGGACAATCATTGTTTGTCATAAGACTTTGATACTCTTGTCGCATATATTCTGATGTCGTTTCTTTATATCGTCGCTCTAGGCTGTTTAGGATGCCTTCAAAAGCCGTGTCATATGACCCTTCTCCATGATTATGGGCATAAACAACGCGTACCTTCTCATTGCCTGTTCCAAATAATATAATATTCTGAATCTCCTGCTCTAAGTCATCAAATGGTATCTTTAAGCTGAACTTATATTTCAAAGATAAAGCTCTGAATATACTGTTTACATGGCTATCTTCGTTGGATGCCGCCGACCAACCGGGTGCTTTTATGGCGCCTTCATCAATAGAAAGACTGCCGTCAGGAATAATAAGATCTTTATCGAACTCCATTGTAAATCCTAAACCGTGACACTCAGGGCAGGCTCCGAAAGGGTTATTAAATGAAAACATTCTCGGTTCAATTTCATCGAAGCTGATATGCCCATCTGGACAAGCAAAATTCTGATTGAAGTTAATGGCTGCTTCTCCAATAACATCTATGCGAAGACTGCCACCGGTAATATGCATAACCGTCTCTATTGAATCAGTTAATCGCTTGCCAATCGTCGGCTTAACAACCAAACGATCGACAACCACATCGATGTCATGTTTTTTATTTTTGTCTAATGTTATATCTTCTGACAGCTCATACAGATTGCCATCAACAAGCACCCTAACATAACCGCTTTTTCGAGCTTGATCCAGAATTTTTTGATGTTGTCCCTTTTTACCTCTCACAACCGGTGCTAAAAGTTGAATTTTTTTGCCTTCTTCCATCTGTAGGACCTGATCTACAATCTGATCAATGGTTTGTTTTTTTATTTCTTTGCCACACGTCGGACAGTAAGGAACGCCGATGCGTGCAAATAGCAATCTAAAGTAATCATATATCTCAGTCACTGTCCCTACGGTGGATCTAGGATTTCTACTTGTTGTCTTTTGATCTATGGATATAGCGGGAGATAACCCTTCTATGCTGTCCACATCTGGTTTTTCCATTTGCCCCAAAAACTGTCTGGCATAAGATGATAAGGACTCCACATAGCGCCTCTGACCTTCTGCGTATAGTGTGTCAAAGGCTAAAGATGATTTCCCTGAGCCACTAAGTCCGGTGAAAACAATCATTTTATCTCTTGGGATGGTTAAATTAACATTTTTCAAATTGTGCTCTCGAGCACCTTTAATAACTATATTCTGACTCGACATAGGTTCACCTCAGTGATTATTCTCTAACTTGTAGTTGTTTTTTTAGCATAAGCAATTCGTCGCGAAGATGTGCGGCTTTTTCAAATTGTAGATCAGCTGCCGCTGTTTTCATCTCCTTTGATAACTTGGTTATAACCACTTCAAGTTCAAAGCGGTCCATTGACTCCGGATCTTTTTTAAGTATATAACTGCCCTTTTCTTCAGCAGCTTTTGATATTCTAATAATATCTCTAACTGCCTTTATAATCGACTCAGGTGTAATACCATGTGTTTCATTATAAGTTCTTTGAATAGCACGCCTACGGTTGGTTTCGTCAATAGCAAGTGTCATAGAACGGGTTATCTTATCTGCATACATAATAACCCTGCCTTCAGCATTACGGGCTGCCCGACCAATAGTTTGTACCAATGCGGTCTCCGATCTAAGAAATCCTTCTTTATCCGCATCTATAATCGCCACAAGGGATACTTCTGGAATATCCAGACCTTCCCTTAAGAGATTGATTCCGATGAGCACATCAAAAACATCTAAACGTAAATCTCTAATAATCTCCATGCGCTCTAATGTTTTTATATCACTATGGAGGTATCTTACCTTAACGCCCATTTCTTTCATATAGTCTGTTAAATTTTCAGACATTTTTTTGGTTAAAGTGGTCACTAAAATCTTGCCTTTTGCTTCTGTTACCTTGTGTACCTCATGAATCAAATCGTCAATCTGACCTTTTACAGGGCGGATTTCAACCACTGGATCTAACAAACCGGTAGGCCGAATAATTTGTTCTGCATACGATTGTTGCTTCTCTTTTTCATAAGGTCCCGGTGTGGCTGAAACAAATAGAACCTGATTGATTTTAGACTCGAACTCTGTAAAATTCAAGGGTCTATTGTCCTTAGCAGAGGGGAGTCTAAATCCATATTCCACCAATGTGCTTTTTCTGGCTTGATCTCCTGCGTACATACCTCGAATTTGAGGAATGGACATATGAGATTCATCTATCATCAATAGAAAATCTTTTGGGAAATAATCAATTAAGGTATGTGGTGGCTCGCCTTCTTCAAGGCCTGTTAAATGTCTGGAATAATTCTCTATGCCGGAACAGAAACCTGTTTCTTTCATCATTTCTATATCAAAATTCGTTCTCTGTGCAATGCGTTGCGCCTCTAATAGCTTATCTTCATCTTTAAAGGCTTTTACCACTTCCACCAATTCTTTTTCAATAGCATCAATAGCAATGTTTAGTTTTTCTTCTCCAATAACATAATGGGATGCCGGAAAAATAAGTAAATGCTCCAACTCTCTAAGCACTTCACCTGTTAAAACATTGATTTCAAGCAATCGATCTATCTCATCTCCGAAAAATTCAATACGCAAAGCAACATCGGTTATGGCGGCAGGTATGACTTCTACCACATCACCTCTAACTCTAAATGTGCCTCTTTGAAAGTCCATGTCATTTCGATCGTATTGTATCTCAATCAGCTTTTTGAGAATTTCATCTCTTTCTTTAAATATACCTTTTCTAAGTGATATCACCATTTCCCCATAATCTATAGGACTTCCAAGGCCATATATACACGAAACACTGGCTATGATGATAACATCGTCTCGCTCTGCTAAAGCGGCAGTTGCCGAATGCCGCAGCCTATCAATTTCTTCATTAATTGAACTGTCTTTCTCAATGAATGTATCTGTATGGGCAACATAAGCCTCCGGTTGATAATAGTCATAATAACTTACAAAATACTCTACTGCATTATGTGGAAAGAACTCTTTGAACTCACTGTAGAGTTGGGCTGCCAACGTCTTATTATGTGCCATAATCAGCGTAGGTTTTCCTATTTTCTCTATGACGTTGGCCATCGTAAAGGTTTTTCCTGAACCTGTGACCCCGAGTAATGTTTCAAATTTATTATGCTTTTCAAACCCTTGTACAAGGGCTTCAATCGCATCCGGCTGATCCCCTGTAGGTTGAAAGTCAGATATCAAATCAAATTTCGCCATACTGACACCTCATTTCCATACATTTTCATTTGGCTTTTCACAGTTTTAATCCTTTGTTTGATCCTTCACCCACTATTATATCATAATATACTTAGAATGCAAACATATGTTCTCTATTTCTGAACCATTTTCAAAATAGTATCAACTGCAACATCTAACTGGGGATCCCAGCCCTCCGGTACTGTGGCATCTTCATCCAATTCGGGTAATTCTGCCAGAATATCCGGTTCAATACCCACATCCTGAATGTAATGACCGTCGGCTGTAAAGTATTTGGCCACAGTTACTTTCAACACAGATCCATCGCTAAGTATAACCGGTTGTTGTACCAAGCCTTTACCAAATGTGGTTGTACCTACAATAACACCTCTTTCATGATCTTTTATAGCACCGGCCAGTATTTCTGAAGCGCTGGCACTGGATTGATTGACCAAAACCACCAAAGGCTTATTAAATTGTCGTTCCTCATCTGAATAAACCGTTGCTTTATTGCCTTCTTTGTCTTCTGTATAATAGATGATACCTTTTGGTAAAAGCTCATCTGCAATAGCCGCTACCACATGGGTTAAGCCACCACCATTATACCTCAAGTCAATGATCATGCCTTCTTGATTCTGAGCTTCCAAATCAAGAAAAGCTTCCATAAATTGTGCTTCCGTCACTCTATCAAAACCACCTATTCTTAAGTAGCCAATCTTATTATCCAACATTTCGTGACTAACCGTTGGTACAACAATCTCGTCTCTAATTACAGAATACTCTAGCACTTTGTTGTTACGACTCACTTTAATAACAACCGTAGTCCCTTTTTCACCTTTTATTAATTTCACCAATTCTTCTGTTGTCATACCCGATACATCTACACCATCTATTGAAATAAACCGGTCCATAGCTTTAAGTCCTGCCTTTTCACTTGGAGATCCTACCATAGGTGCAATAATTAACAATTCATCTTTGGTATCACCAAAACCTACATAGGCACCAATACCTTCATAGGTCCCATCAATATCTTCAGTAAAACTTTTAAACTCATCTTTGGAAAAATATACGGTATAAGGATCACCAACACCATCCACAAATCCTTTATAAGCCTCTATATACATAGTGTCCATGTCTATATCCCCATGATAATATGTGTTTAGTTTTTCCAAGATATCTTCAAACTTTTCATCTTGACTGCTATATTCACTTTCAATCAAACCCATACCTACTGATTTTGTAAAATCTAATACCGACTGAATACCAAGGTACAGAGCTACCACAAGTAGCGAAACACCGATACCGGTCCCCAAGCCTATCCAAAAACTTTTTTTATTTTTCATTATTGTCTCCTTAGTTTGCCCATAATTGTTACGCTAAATATTATAACATCCAATTATGACAATTTAAAATCAAAATTATAAATAGAAAGACCATCTTCTAATGAGATGGTCTTTCTCGGTTTTTTATCACTTTACGTAGAGCATGGGATCCACCCATTCCCCATGAATTTGTATACCAAAATGTAAATGATTACCTGTTGACCAACCTGTGGAACCAATCTCGGCAATCTTCTCACCTCTTGTAACCGCCTGTCCTGTTGTTACCAAAAGTTTAGAACAATGAGCATATAATGTGGCATAACCACTACCGTGGTCTACAATAATATAGTTACCATAAGAACTGCTGTACTTAGACAATATGACCACACCTTTTTCAGCTGCTGTAATGGGTATACCACCAGGTGCGGCAATATCTATACCATTATGCAACCTTGTTGTATTAAAAATCGGATGCACCCTTGGGCCAAAGGGGGAAGAAATTCTATACCAGCCAGGAACTGGCCATTCCATCTTTCCACCTTTGTAGACTAAAGTACTACGCCTAATAAGCTCTTTGATTTCCGCATCTACTGCTTTTTCAGCCTTTTCAAGTTCAATCATCATATTTTCATAGACTTTTTGGTCTTCCGAATAATTTGCAACTTCCTGATTTTTTGTAAGAATTTTATCCTCAAGCTGGATTTTCTTAAGGTTTGTTTCGGCAGACATATGACTGAGTTGAACTTCTTCTGCTTTAAGCTTTGCTTCTTTATCCGTTATAGATACTTCAATATCTTCTAAGTTTTTAAATAACTTATTGTCAAATTCCAACAATCGATTGATGTACTCTAAACGGTTAAAAAAATCCACCATATCCTTGGATGCAAATAATACCTCTAAATAACCTGAGTTACCATACTCATACATGACCCTAATTCTATCTTTTGCTTGTTCATTAAGTATATCTTTATCCATCTTAATGTTATTAAGTTCAATCAGTGTATCTTCAATTTCTATGTGTTTGGCCTCTATCTGACGATTAAGATCATTTAAACGGAACTCAGTATCAAGTATATCCACTTCAATCTTTTCAATCGACTGAAGGGCTACCTTGAGTTCAGTTTTTGTATTCGCCAAATTCTTTTGGACTGCTTCAAATTCCTTTTCTATGTTTTCTTTTTTCTTTTCTAGTTCTTCCATCTTTGAGCCATTAACAGGGGTTCCAAGTATTAGACTCATCATCAGCAAGACTATGACCAGAAATCTTTTTTTCAAGATGCTCCACCTCCTAAACTTTTAAATATTTGTGAATCGTTACGCGACTACCGATAAGTCCAATCATAATACCGAATAAGGCCGCCATTGGTACTAAGTTTTTATAGATATCCATAATATTCATAAAGATTAAATAATTACTGATCAGCACGAACTCAGTCGTTACTACCTCAATCACTCTCTCATAAAACACATAGATAATGGACAAAGGAATAACCGTTCCTATAATGCCAATAATGGCGCCTTCTATGATAAATGGTCCTTTTATGAAGGCATCCTTAGCACCAATATACTTCATGATCTCGATCTCCTTTTGTCGCGTTGATATACCAAGCCGTATAGTATTGGAAATTAAGAAAATAGATATGATTAATAATATAGCTACAAGTACAAGACTGGAATACCGTACCAATGTATTAAAGCTTTGCATAATTTCGACGACTTGCTCTGCCTGCCTAATATTTCTGACATTGGGTAATGCCTCGATATAAGCAACTAAGTCCTTTTGAGTCTCTAGTCTGGCAAAATAAACTTCCAAAGATGCAGAATCTTTCAGAGGATTTTCACCTTCAAAACCTGCCAGTTGATCTTCTTTTCCTGTAAAATACTCATTTTTAAAATTCGTCCAGGCTTCCTCAGGCGATATATAATTGACCTTATGCACTTCACTTCTTGCTTCCAGAAGACTTTTAATCTCGATAATCTGTTCTTCACTCGTACCTTCATCAAAAAACACCGTCATACCCATGGTTGTTTCTATGGCATCCAACATATAATCCATATTAACACTTACTGTATAAAAAATTCCAACCATAAATATACAAGCTGATATGGTCGTAATAGAGGCAAACGACATAAGTTGATTCTTGATAATATTCATGAAACCTTGTCCCATTAAATAAAAAATCGTTCTAATTTTCATAGCCGTAATCCCCCTTTTGCATGTCTCTGATGACACGACCTTCTCTAAGGGTTATGACGCGCTTTTTCATGGAGTTAACTACTTCCTTGTCATGGGTTACCACGACAACGGTTGTACCTCTTAGATTGATATCAAGGAGTAACTTCATAATCTCCCAAGATGTTTTTGGATCTAGATTTCCCGTTGGCTCATCTGCTAGTAGAATAGGAGGGTTATTGACAATTGCTCTAGCTAAAGCAGCTCTTTGCTGCTCGCCACCTGAAAGCTGTTTTGGATGCATGTTCGCCTTTTGAGATAACCCTACAAGGGAGAGCACCATAGGTACGTTCCTTCGTATGGTTCTAATGGGTGCTTCTGTTACTTTCAACGTAAAGGCTACATTGTTATATATCGTCATTTTTTCTAACAATCTAAAGTCCTGAAATACAACACCAATACTTCTCCTTAATTTTGGTATTTTACTTCTTCTTAATTTGGTAATATCTTTCTCTTCAACATACAAACTACCACTCGTCGGATTTATTTCTTTCATCAACATTTTAATGAGTGTTGACTTCCCTGAACCTGAATTTCCAACAATAAAAACAAAGGCCCCCTTTTCTATCTCAAATGACACGTCATCCAAAGCCTTTACACCATTTGGATACACTTTTGTCACATTTTCCAATCGAATCATTTTAAGCCTCCCAGCGCCTTTAAGCCAACTGAATTCCTTTAAAAAAATGCATTCATTCTTCTAATAAATCATATTTCTTATCTATTGGTTACATTTTATGTACGCATGCATTAAAAGTATGTGTCTTAGAAAAAGCAAACCTGGTTATCAACACCAAACTTGCTTTTCATGTTTTGATTAGATTATAGTCTCAAAACTAAGTGTTGACACTTAAATCCTAATAATCGGATTCAACCATGTATTTCATGTATTTTACAACCATTAAGGCGATTTTAAAAGTTATGGCATCTTCAAAAACCCTCAAATCCAATCCGGTGTTTTTTTGTAGCTTATCTAAACGGTATACCAAGGTATTTCTATGAATATAAAGTTGTCTAGATGTTTCTGAAACATTAAGACTGTTTTCAAAAAACTTATTGATGGTGGACAATGTTTCTTCATCAAAATCATCCGGTGATTTATCTTGGAATATTTCGGATATAAACATCTTACATAAGGGAATAGGAAGCTGATAAATCAGACGTCCGATACCCAAACGACTGTAAGCCATAATATGGGTTTCTGTATAAAATATCTTTCCGACTTCCAATGCCATCTTAGCCTCTTTATAAGACCTTGATACATCTTTAATATCTCTTACAGCTGTTCCAATGGCTATAAAAACAGAACTCATGGCTTCAGCATTTAAGGTGTCAAGTATCATTTTAGCAATACGATCTATTTCCTCTTGACCATCCCCATCTTTAAGTTCTTTAACCACTATGATGTTTTTCTCATCAACTGCCGTTATGAATTCCTTGGTTTTTGATGGGAATATATTTCTGACCACTTCAAGGGCATTGTTGTCTTTTTCCATTTTGGTTTCAATAATAAACGCAACACGTTTGACGTCCGTATCGATATGAAGCTTTTTGGAACGGTTATAAATATCAACCAGTAAGAGATTGTCCAACAACAGATTCTTTACAAAATTGTCTTTATCAAAACGTTCTTTGTAGGCCACCAGTAAGTTTTGTATTTGAAAAGATGCAATCTTTCCTATTTTGTAGACATCTTCTGCCTCACCTCTGGCTGAAATGACGTACTCAACCGTATTGTCATCAAAAACCTTAAAAAATTGGTATCCTTGGACCAGCTGGCTCTCTGCTTGGGAGTTTACAAAATCCGGAACGGCAAAATTGTATTCATCCATTTTGTCTTCTTCTGTTGCGGCTAGTACTTTGCCTTCAGCATCCATAACACTGAGTTCAATTCTTGTTATGGTTTTAAGTCCATCGATGGTCGTTTGCAATATTTGATTAGATATCATATGATAGTCTCCTTATACT
>PGZS01000301.1 GCA_002841435.1 Firmicutes bacterium HGW-Firmicutes-3
GGGAGCTGTTCAAAAGATGGTCGAGTGTAAAAACTTAAAAATAATTGAAAGTGGTAAGTATGATTGGATAAGGTATTTAGAAAAGAAATCAAGTATATTGTGTCACACGAAAAAGCGTTTCACCTTCAAAGGCATCTAAGAAACCTCATGGATTACGATTCATATTCCGGACATAAAGGATATAAGGTGCGATCCCTTTATTTTGATTCGCTAAATAATCGAGACCTGTATGACAGTATTGATGGGTTAATGGAGAAAAGAAAAACACGTCTGCGTATTTATTCTCACATGGATCAAAAGGTTAAATTGGAATACAAGTGTAAATCAGGATCAGACTGTAAAAAGTACTCACTGACTATTCCTCGTTTTAATGCTATGGAAATGATGGATGGAAATTACAATTTTTTGCAGAAAAATGAAGAGCCCCTGGCAAGAACTCTTTATATGCGATTATCAGCCGGAGGATATTTGCCAAAAACAATTGTCGATTACCATCGCATTGCATTTACATATCCGGTGAGCAATGTGCGGATAGCTTTTGATTCAAATGTAAAGGCATCTTTTACACCTTATGGTTTTTTTGATGAATGGCCATGTCTGATTCCAGTTATGTCCAGAGATCGGGTATTATTGGAGATAAAATATAACGAGTTTCTGCCAGGGTTTTTAAAAAAGATGGTTAGCAGCATCGATATTACTAGTGTTGCAAACAGTAAATACAGTCAGTCCAGATTATTAATATAATGACACCGGAGAGGTAAATTAAAATGAGAGAATTTATAGTAGAAAATTTTACTGACGTTCAGGTTTTAAGTGTGTATGTTATCGCGATAAATAATGCAGTGGCTCTGGTCCTGGGATTATTTATTATGTATACATATAAGATTTCTTATTCTGGAACAGCATATAGCCGAAAATTCAATATTGCTCTGGGAATGATTACCATAATTACCACAATGATCATGAGTGTAATCAGTAATAATATTGCTTTGTCTCTAGGGATGGTAGGTGCCTTATCCATTATTCGTTTTAGAACTGCAATAAAGGACATCCGGGATGCTGTTTATATATTCTGGTGCATAGCAGTTGGTATTGGTTGTGGGGTTTCCCAATATCCATTAGTAGGTATTGGTTCATTTGTGCTTTTCTTTTTTTTGGTTGCATTTAAACAAGTTATACCGGATAATAAACGACTGCTGATTATACAGGGCGAATTGGAAGACCAAAATAGAATTGAAGCATTGGTCAGTAATTACTTTGATAAGTCGGCACATTTAACAATGAAAAGTGCGAATAATGCGTCATGTGAATTTGTTTTTAGTATTTCTGAAGGAGCCTTAATGCGAGCGAAAAACACAAATAAAATCGAC
>PGZS01000087.1 GCA_002841435.1 Firmicutes bacterium HGW-Firmicutes-3
TTAAGTTGTTGTTGCTTTTGTGAGTTCCAAAATTCGAATTCATCAATGTTGCAACATTTTGATTTGCAACTGAATTCATAAGTGTCTCCTTTCTTGTTCTTTCTTTCTTCTTTAATCTGGGTAGATGTAAGATGTGATTCTTGCTGCGGTTCTAGGTTCCATTAAGCCCATAATCTTAGCGGCTTGATCTGGTGATACACCTTTGATAATAGCTGCCACCTGATTCATTTGGGTAACACTCATACTCTCTAAAACCGGTGCTGCTTGAGCAGGCTTCATGTTTTGATAGATGTCCACTGTTTCTTTAAGTGTTTCATCGAAAATAACTGAACCAATCATGCCTTCGTATAAAGCTACGGCATTTTCAGGATACATTTTTTCGAACCACTCTGTATAGACAATGGCCGCCGGCGTTGTCGCCAGTAATTCATCAAACCGGGTTTTGTCTTCTTGAAACTGAACCTGATTAGCTTCGAATATCCTTAAGCGTTCAACCTCGGCTGTCAAAGCAGATAATTGCTCACCTATATTTTCGGCTTCTTCGCTCTTTTCCATTAGCATTTTTTCTGTTATTTTCAATATTTCTACAGCTTCGTCCACTGTTGCAAAATTGTAGGCTTCTCGGTCTTCTTCACTGGTTACTTCTTCAGGCATTTTGGGCAAAATCATATTAAGCACTGGTACATCTTTTATTAGTGGTCCTATAACCTTCGTTCCCAAACCACCTACATCAAACTTAATCAACGCAGCAAAGGCAATAGCTAATACCAATAAACCGACCAGAATGCCTCCAACTATTTTCATAATATTGTTTTCTTGATTTTCAGACTTTTCTTTTGCCATATTTGCCTCCTTTATTCTTCATCGGATTTTTTAGAGTAGCGAAAACCTACAATTTCATCCAGTATCTTTATTTCTTTATATTTCTCTTCTTCTAAGAATATATTTAAAGCTTTTTCCCTTAATTTTTCTTGTATCTGTTTCTCTTCCAAGGCCTTTTGCAAAGCCTTTCTTCGCTTTTCTACAAGTGCTTCTGCCTTTAAGACCACTTGTTTTTGAGCTTTATGGGCTTTTTCATAATAATTCACATTATGACTCAATCTTTGAAACTCTGAAACTGATTGGGACAGTTTTTGACGTTCCCTAAAAACTTCAATGGTTATATCAAGCTCCGCCTTGATTGCTTCCTGCTTTTCAAGTTCCATTTTTTGGTCCATCATGGCCTTTGCCAGTTCCATTTTTTTCTGTTCTTCAATTTTTATTTTTACATTTAGAATATTTTCCATGGAATAACGGAACATTGCCATAAGCATCAATCCTATTCAAATATTTTTCCTAATTTGTCAACCACTTCATCAAAATCATAGTTTTCATGGGTGTACTGTGTTAAAAAAGCTTTAATCTGTTGATATTTTTTTATTGCATCGTCAATCTCCGGATTACTACCTTTAGCGTATGCACCTATATTAATCAAATCTTCTGCATCGTTGTATACAGCTAAGCTGGATTTAAGCTTATTGGCCAGCTCAAGATGCTCTTTTGAGGCTACATCTGTCATAACCCTAGATATGCTCTGTAGTATGTCAATTGCAGGATAATGGTTTCTATTGGCCATGCGTCTTGATAGAACAATATGGCCATCTAATATGCCCCTTGCTGCATCCGTTATAGGTTCATTCATATCATCCCCATCCACCAGTACTGTATACAGGGCTGTTATGGAGCCTACATCTGAATTACCTGCTCTTTCTAAAAGCTTCGGCATGACTGCAAAAACCGATGGGGTGTAACCTCTACTAACGGGCGGTTCACCTATGGCTAGACCTATTTCTCGTTGAGCCATTGAGAAACGCGTCAATGAATCCATCATCAGCATCACATCTTTGCCTTGATCTCTAAAATATTCAGCTATGGCTGTTGCTGTTTTTGCAGCTTTTTGTCTTATAAGGGCGGGCTTATCTGATGTCGCAACAACGACAACAGAACGTTTCAAACCTTCTTCACCAAGATCTTTTTCTATAAACTCACGCACCTCACGCCCTCGCTCTCCAATAAGGGCTATGACATTAACATCTGCGTGTGTGTTTCTTGCTATCATACCCAATAATGTGCTTTTACCTACACCACTACCGGCAAATATTCCCACTCTTTGACCTTTTCCTATGGTCAACATACCATCTATGGCTTTAACACCCATTGGCAATACTTCGGTAATCCTGTTTCTCTTTAAAGGATCAGGCGCACCTTGCTCAATTGGGTACATTTCTTTTGAATAGACCGGTTCCAACTCGTCAATCGGTTTGCCAAGGCCATCTACAATACGCCCAAGCAGTCGACTACCTACGGATATTCTAAGCTCATGACCTATTGCTTCTACAATGCATCCGGGACCGATACCTGCCAAGTCATCCAAGGGCATCAATAAAATCTTGTTCTCTTTAAAACCAACCACTTCTGCAAGAACTTTTGCACCACTAGTAGGAGAGCTTATGGTACAAAGCTCCCCTAGATTGACACTGGGTCCTAAGGATTCAATGGTTAATCCAATAATTTTACTGACCCTGCCCAGATGCTTGATATATGATTTTTCGACCAAGGCCTTATACTTGTCCATGCTGATCATGTGTACCCTCTCTAATGGCCTGAAGTCATACTTCCCAGACTTTCTTTTATTAACTTAAGTTCCTTCTGTAAGCTTTCAAGTCGCACTTGTAAGCTACAATCAATATTCCCCATATCGGTTTCAATAAAACATTGGTTTTTTTCTAAGGTTATTTCTTTAAGTATTTCCAAATTCACTTTTTCACTTAAGTTCTCACTTAACTCATCTTTATGAGCCACAAGATGGTCAAAATCCTCAGAAGAGCACTTTATGACGATACTGCCATAAATATTAATTTCTTCAAATGCAAGTCGCACCAAATATAAAATAATATCAGGATCATCTGCATATCTGCCGATCATCTTGTGAAGCAATTGACTGATAATCTCAGCCACTTTCGGTTCAAAATCTCGAATATAAGCCGCATTCTGATCCAACATGGATGCACGTTCTTGGTCAAGTTGATCCATTTTTAGATCTATGGCTGACTTGGCTGCTATTATACCTTCTTCATAGCCGGCCTCAAAGCCTTCTTCTCTTGCTTGTTCTTTGATTTGTTCTGCCTTGATATATGCTTCATCCAGCATATCCTTAATCATGACTTCTGTTTCCTCTACGGCAATAGTATGAGAGCCATCAATCACATCGTCATCAATGGCTTCTTCTTCATATTCGTTATGCTCTAATCCATTCTCAACATCAAAATCATTTTTTCCTACGCCATTATGAACAGGATGTATGATTTTGGGATTATGTGGATCTATAGTTTGAATTTCCTTACGTATTTCCGACATGGATACAAAGGGTGCTTTAATAATCTTAGACAATGATCTCATCCCCTCCACCACGTGATATTACAATTTCTCCTGCATCTTCAAGCTTCCTGATGATGTTAACAATCTTTTGTTGCGCTTCTTCAACATCTTTTAATCGAATAGGTCCCATAAATTCCATTTCTTCTTTAATCATGGCTGCTAAACGTTTGGAAAGGTTATTGAAAATAACTTTCTGCACTTCTTCACCTGAACCTTTTAGAGCTATGCCAAGTTCATTATTGTCGACTTCACGAAGGATTCGTTGAATCGAACGGTCATCCAATGACAGAATATCTTCAAAGATAAACATCTTCTTGCGAATCTCTTCAGCCAACTCCGTATCTTCAATCTCAAGGGTTTCCATGATATGCTTTTCAGTACTACGATCCACTGAGTTTAGTATTTGTACGATAGCATCGACACCACCAACAATTGTAAAGTCTTGGGTCATGAGTGAGGATAGCTTTCTTTCTAAGACGTCTTCCACATCCTTAATGACATCCGGTGAAGTTCTGTCCATCTGTGCAATTCTTCTAGCGACATCCGCTTGTTTTTCTTGAGGCAAAGCTGCAAGAACCATGGATGCTTGTTGAGGGTTCAAATAAGATAGAATCAATGCGATTGTCTGATTATGCTCATCTTGAATATAGTTAAGCAATTGTCCCGGATCTGTTTTTCTGACAAATTCAAAAGGCCTAACTTGAAGGGAGGAGGTAAGCCTTCCAATAACTTCCATCGCACGATCTGTTCCGAGCGCTTTTTCAAGAAGCTCTTTTGCATAGCCAATACCACCTTCAGCAATGTAGGACTGAGCCAGACAAATCTGATAAAACTCATTAATAATGGTTTCTTTGTCCTTTGGAGATATCGCTCTTGTGTTGGCAATCTGCAGGGTTAATTCTTCGATTTCTTCTTCTTTCAAGTGCTTAAAAATCATAGATGACTTCTCAGGACCGAGAGCTATAAGCAATATTGCTGCTTTTTCAATACCACGCTGCTGTTGACTTGCCATTTTTTCACTCCCAATCCTCGTTTAGCCAATTTCTTAAAAGTTGTGCCACTGCATCCGGATTTTCATCAACAAATCGTTCAATCTGAACCCTTGCTTCTGATTTACCGTCATATTCTATGGCTTCTAACTCATCACCACTTTTTGTTGTCGCCAACATATCTTCAACAGATAATTCCGGTTCTACTTCTGTAATCTCTACCGGTTCCGTTCCTTTATAAACCGCATAGCCCAGTAACGCAATCATAAGTATAATAATGATGACAGGTATATAATCTGCTACTTGGCTTTCTATTATTGGTGTATCGACAAATACAGGAACTTCGTATGCCATCACAAAAACTTCATCAATATTAGAGGCATTGGCAATCAGTTGGATAATATTCGGATCTACTTCAACAGCATTCCTCATACTATTATCTTCTTGATATTGCTCCCATGTGGTATCTTCTAATAAACCTTGTTCTTCTAATAATGCCTGTCTATAATAAACATACTTATTCAAAGTAACGGTTACTGTTGAGTCTTCTGGTATAATATTACCGATACTTCTAACTGTTGTTGTTACAGTTGAATTAGGTACAAGGTCTTTGTCTGAAATAAATACTTCACTTTCAGAACCACCACCACCATCAATGGGATAAGTGGGGGTATTTGCATTGGTATCTGTTCCTGGTATACCACCTGCATCCGTGGAAGTACCAGTTGACTCATATATATAGACTCTTGTAGGATAAGGTTCAGTTTCCCCTTCTGCAATGCTGTACACTTCTGACTGACTACTGACACTGTCAAAATCAATTTTTAGGTTAACACCTACAACGGCGTCATCAAATTCTCCACGGGCCAATAATAAGCTTTCAATAGTTCTCTCATATTTAGCTTCGTATGCATCTCTATAATCCATATGAGAATTAAGGCTTCCAAATATGCTGCTATCGTTACTACCGTTAAATAGTAGTTTTGCATTGGAATCCAGTATTTTTATATTACCGATGGACAGATTGTCCACAGCAGTTTCTACAAAGGATGCAATACCATAAACCTGATCCTCTGTTAATTCTCCATTCGTTGTTAGTATAACCGATGCCGACGCTACTTTATCTTGCTGAAGTACAAACCTCTTGGTATCTGGTAATACTATTTTAACCCTTGCCGACTTGACTTTATCAATCAGTTCTATTAAGCCGCCCAATTCATTTTCAAAGGCCAACTGCTGCATCATGGCTCTGTCATCACTGCTTGTGGTTAAAGATGTATTAAACGCCTCTTTCCACTGAAAGGTCGTCGCTGACAATATGCCTTGTTCAAATAACAATAGTTTTGCATCTTGGTATTTACGACTATCCACATATAAGGTCGATGCACCATCTTCGTATCTATGAGCAATATCGTTAGCTGTTAAGATTTCCACCATCGCTGTCATTTGATCGGGTGTTACATTCTCAGCATAAATAATCATATTGGGCCTACTTAAAATGACTGCCAAAACTACCAATGCAGCTATACTTGCCAAAAAGATACCGGTAATCTGTATTTTTTGAGTCCGTGTGAATTTGTTCCAATATTCTGTAATCTGATTGGAGAAATTCGTTATAAAATCAGGCATTGTGCCACTCCTTATCATAAAACATCTTTAACAAGCGTACTAAGCTTATAATTGAATCCTCATGATTTCATTATAGGCATCTAAAAGCTTATTTCTAAGTTGAACCGTAAATTGAAGTGCAATACTTGCTTTTTCTTGAGCAATCATAACATCCGCAATATTATCAATCTTGCCAACTGCAAAATCTATGCTCATTTGATCTGCTTTTTTTGTTAAACTGTTCGTACCTTCAATATTACTCATGGCTGCATTAAATAATGCCTTAAATGGTGACTGTTCCTTGAAATCTACTTCTGTCTTACCTGGCGTCATCAAGGATTGAATCTGATTAACGGGTTGAATGTTCATCTATGTCACCTTACCTTCCAATATTAAGTGCACTGGATATCATGGATTTGGATGCATTGAAAGCTGTTATGTTTGCCTCATATGATCGATTAGCCGATATTAAGTTGGTCATCTCTTCAATGGTATTAACATTGGGCATCGAAACATAACCTTCATCATCAGCGTCCGGATGAGATGGGTCATAAGCTCTAATTGGCGGTTTATTATCTTCAATAATTCTTGATACCTTAACGCCTCCATTAACAGAGTACTCATTTAAATATTCATTTAACATACCTTTAAAGTTATTTCGACTTTGAATTTCTTCAAATACAACAGTTTTACGACGGTATGGACCGCCATTTTCACCTCTGGTTGTATTAACATTGGCAATGTTTTGTGAAATCGTATCCATACGAAGTCTTTGAGCGGTCATCCCTGATGCGCTGACATTCATTGAACTAAAAAACGACATCTGATCTCCTCCTTAATAATTGCCTAGCTGTTAAGAACGCTTTTTATTCGAGTAAAATTATAATTAACTTGACTAATGAGAGCATTATAACGCAGTTGATTTTCAGCAAGATAACCCATTTCCGTATCAATATCTACGGTGTTCCCATCAAGTCTGTAACTGGCCGAACTCATATCTTGAATCTTTTTCGGTGTTATTCGTGATAAATCTTCTTGGCTGATTTTTCCACTGCCTTTCATAGCTTCTCTTAAGTAAGTCTCAAAAACAACATCCTGCCTCTTGTAACCCGGTGTATCTACATTAGCTATATTGGCGGATATTGTTTCATTTCTAGCCCACGTTCCTTGTAAAGCTTTATTGATAACATCGGTCGTTTGAAAAAGTCGATTGTTAATCATCGTTTCATCTCCAAATCCTTTTTATTTATTAGGTTAAAGTCTCATATTTATTATCGGCACACACTATATATTGTATCAGTTTATAGTCAAATATACAATCCATAGTTATCTGATTTGCCAACGGATTCAATAATTTGCTTACAATTGTTGCGGCAGGAAAGCTAAAGTAGGGTTGTAGAGTGCAAAAAAGGAGGTTGCACGCAACCTCCCCCGCCTTTATGGTTATATTTTCCCGATTTCGTCCAATAATAAGTCATTTAGTACTTTAATATATGTGCCTTTCATGCCAAGTGACCTTGATTCAATGACACCGGCACTTTCAAATTTTCTAAGTGCATTAACAATGACCGATCTGGTAATCCCAACTCTATCTGCTATCTTGCTCGCTACTAGAATGCCTTCAGTACCTTCAAGCTCATTAAAAATATGTTTGATGGCTTCTTGTTCAGAAAAAGATAAGGTACCTATAGCTGATTTAACAATACTGGTTTTTCGAATGGCTTCGGAATTTTCATCGTTAACGGAGCGCATTATTTCCAACCCTACAACCGTTGCACCATATTCGCCGAGTATAATATCTTCTATATCAAACATCTCTTCATTCCTATAAATGAAAAAAGTTCCAAGTCTTTCATTTGCAATATCAATAGGCACAATCATACCAACAAATTTGGAGGCACTGATACGCTCACTAAATCCAAGGGTTGCCATGTTGACATTTTCTTTTGTGGACAAGATATTTAGCAAACGCTCGTTCAGTTGCTCATCCACAAGTTCTCCAAGCTCTTCTGTTAGAAGCTCTTCTATATCATGAATACCATCTTTGGAATAGGATGCCAATAACTTGCCTTTCTTGCTAAGAACAAGTCCATTTGCATTTAAAATATCACTCATGACTTCACAGATATCTGTAAAAATGACTCTCTGGGTGCCTGTTTTCTGTAGTAGCTTATTAATCTTTCTTGTTTTATCTAACAATTGAACGCTCAAAGTTCTACCTCCTGATTATAGCCTGTATAAATTATAGTACAAATTGCACACAAATTCAAGGTTTTAATTAACTATTTCAACATTTGTTTCTTTTGACACAACATTCTTACATTCATCATTACTACACATCAATTTTTTGCCTTTATCAACCATTATTGCATTACATCTATCACATTTAACAGAAGTCGGAAGGTTCCAAGTCATAAAGTCACACTCCGGATTATGTTCACACCCATAGTAGCGTCGACCTTTCTTGGTTTTTTTCACTAAGATTTCGCCACCACATTTATGACAAAGAACATCTTCCACTTTTTCTAGAATTGGTTTGGCATTTCTACAATCAGGAAATCCGGGACAAGCCAAGAATTTACCATATCGGCCCATTTTAATAACCATGTTACGACCACATTTTTCACATAGAATATCTGTTTCTTCGTCTTTAAGCTCTATTTTTTCTATTTCTTCTTCAGCAATTTTTACCTTCTTTTCGAAATTGGGGAAAAAGTTTCTAAGTACATCTTTCCATTCCATTGCACCAATTTCAACATCATCCAATTGCTTCTCCATGCTTGCTGTAAAGGTTACATCGATCACACCATCAAAGTAACTGCTGATCATTTCATTCACAATCTCACCAAGCTCTGATGGAAAAAGTTGCTTATTCTCTTTAGAAACATAACCTCTTGCCATGACTGTAGCGATTGTTGGTGCGTAAGTACTGGGTCTGCCAACACCGTTTTCTTCCAAGGTTTTGACAAGACTGGCTTCTGTATATCTAGGTGGATGTTGGGTAAAGTGTTGTTCATCCAACATCTCCAATTTTTTCAATTTTGAGGTGTCATTTAATTTGGATATGGATTGCTTGTCTTCTTTTTCTTCATCTTCTTTATATACTTTCAAGAAACCATCAAATAATTGGGTGGATAAAGCCGTCGTAAATCTATAATTGCCGGCGTCGATTTTTACAGATTTAATAATGTTAATTGCAGGCATCATTCTACTGGACACAAAACGTCTCCATATTAGGTTATATAACTTATATTGGTCTCTACTTAAAGATGTCTTGATTTCATCAGGACTAAGATGAACATAGGAAGGTCTAATGGCCTCATGAGCGTCCTGGACACCATCCTTCTTCTTCTCTTGACTATGGACCCCATTGGCATATGCCTCACCATAGTGATCTATTATATATTCAATAACATTGTTATGTGCTTCTTCTGATATTCTTGTTGAGTCTGTTCTCAAATATGTGATTAAACCTATGGTGCCTTCGTCTTTGACTTCAACACCTTCATATAGCTGTTGCGCAATTCTCATGGTCTTAATTGCAGTAAAATTCAATTTTTTTGATGCCTCTTGCTGCAAAGTACTTGTTGTAAAAGGCAGTACCGTCTTCTTTTTTCTTTCTTTTTCTAAGATTTGGGCAATCTTAAAGGTTTTGCCTTTAAGGTCTTCAAGTATGTCTCTAACTTGTTTCTCATTTTTTAATTCTACTTTTTCATCTAAGGTTCCATAAAACTTAGCTGTAAAGATATCCTGTGTTTCTTTGATCTCTAGCTTAGCATCCAAGCTCCAATATTCTTCGGGTATGAAATCGTTAATCTCATGTTCTCTATCACATATCAATTTCAGGGTGATGGATTGAACACGCCCTGCACTGAGGCCTTTTCTTACTTTCTTCCATAGAACAGGACTCATTTTATAACCTACTACTCGGTCTAATAATCTTCTTGCCTGTTGTGCATCAACCAGATTCATATCAATTTCTCTGGCATTTTTTATAGAGTCTTTGACGGCATTTTTGGTGATTTCATTAAATGTGATTCTAAAGGTATTCTTATCTTCAAGCTTAAGAGAATGGAGTAAATGCCAGGATATGGCTTCTCCCTCACGGTCAGGGTCAGTAGCCAGGTAAACTTTTGTTGCTTTTTTGACTTCTTTGCGAAGCTTCGCAAGCAATTCTCCCTTACCCCTTATGGTAATATATTTGGGTTCAAAGTCATTCTCAATATCAATACCCAATTGGCTTTTTGGCAAATCACGGACATGACCCATAGAAGCTTCTATTTTGTAATTAGGTCCTAAAAATTTTTTTATTGTTTTAGCCTTTGCAGGCGATTCAACAATGACAAGGTTCTTGGCCATAGTTATCCTCCTATAGATCTCATAGTCCTATTAGCGGTAAACTGCCAAG
>PGZS01000088.1 GCA_002841435.1 Firmicutes bacterium HGW-Firmicutes-3
ATTAATAGGTATGATTGGGAATTATTTGATCATCCGGCATATATTATCTTACTCAACGATTACGCCTACTTTTGTTGCCAGTTCAAGGTTTTTAACACCGTGAGGCGCTTTTTCGATTTTACCGGTTAGGTCCGTACCGGCATATTGTCCGTTATGGGTACCATTGGCCCATTGGGGAATATCAGATACATCATAGATGATATTATTATGTGCGACATAAGCAGGCATACCATCTTGGCCGTTATAAGTAGCTAAAGCCTCTAAGGTTAGTTCGATGCTTTCCATATCCGTAACAGGTTCATCTGTATCCATATCAGGTTCATCGGTGTCAACAGATTGCTCATCTACAATAGGTGTTTCTTCTTCTACTACGGGTACATTGGTAGCTTCATCAGATTGACAACCGGTAAGGGACAAGGTTAATACCATAAGAGTTACTAGGAACCATTTCATAGGATCACCACTTTCTTTAGAATAATAGGGGTTGATTAAAGTGTCAAAACTAAGTTTCTCTACATTACACACAACATATAGGTTACGTTGATACACTCATAACTATATATTGCATGTAAAGTTCAACTATATAGTTTTGACGCTTTAACCATAGGCTAAATAAAATACCAAGGGCGTAGATAATGGAGTAGGAAAAGTAGAACAATCAAAATACCCATATATCGATGGACCTTAGCAAAAGATCTTTTTTTTGTTCGCTTGTAAAGTAATCCTAAGAGGCCATTGAACGCCAAAACCATCAATAACAATGAGCCGGTATGAAAGTCAAAACGACCTAGTTTTAGATAGCCATGAGTAAGTCCGGTTAGAATCAACAAACCACCGACGTAGGGGTGCATCTTACGACCTTTTTTCAAGAATTGATTATAGTTTTTATTCTTTCCTTTTAACCAACGTTTGTTCACTTCAATGGCAATAGGAAAAGAGAGGAGCAGAAATAATAGAAAAGCGTTGAACCAACCCAACATAAAATCAGTCCTTTCAAGGTAAGCACTACTCGGATAATCATAATCATTATCATTAATAGTAATATTGCCATTATATCATGATGACAATAGGAATTCTATAATTATTGTGTATAAATTTATTAATAAAAATGAAGAAAAGTTATACTTCGGTTATATAATGTTGATTTAAGGGGGGATTGTCATACTTAATACTGCTCATATTGTCAAGAATAAGTAAAAAGAATTAAAAAACGATTAAAACGATAGCCATATCATAGTAAGGCGTAAAGTATAATGGTACAATATAAAAGATGTTAAAGTTGTAATGAGCCCATGGTTATAGAAGGTATCATATCAACTATGAAAATGACAATTAGAAGAGGTGTTAGTATGAAAAAAGGTAGTATAGTATTAATCGTTATAGGCGTAATCGTCTTAATCATCTTAATCATCTTTAGCTTTGTTGGTACAGTTGTATCGAGATATAACAATTTAGTCGTATTAGACGAAGAAGTGAATATGTCTCTTAGTCAGATTGACAATCAGCTACAAAGACGGAATGATTTGATTCCAAACTTGGTTGAAACCGTTAAAGGGTTCGCCAGTCAAGAAAAAGAGATTTTTGATAATATAGCGGATGCACGTGCAAGAATGATGGGTGCAGGTACAGTTGGTGAACAAGCAGAAGCAGACATGCAATTATCCGGTGCTTTATCAAGGTTACTTGCAATATCAGAAAACTATCCGGATCTAAAATCGGACGCTAACTTCAGGCAGTTGGCCGATGAACTGGCAGGGACTGAAAATAGAATTGCTGTAGCAAGACAAGACTACAATTCAGTAGCTAGAGACTTTAACAGGGTTGCGAGGCAGTTTCCTATGAATCTTTTTGCCAGAATGTTTGGTTTTGAGCCGGCAGAGTACTTTGAAGCCAGTGAAGGTGCAAGTGAAGTCCCTACTGTAGATTTTAATAATTAGGAGGGATTAGATTGAAAAAAACTATAGCAGCATTGTTCATTCTATCCATGCTGCTTTCTATGTCGGTGATAGCTGGTCAAAGCTATCCGAGCCATACCTCGGAATTCTATGTGAATGATTATGCAAATATTCTTTCAGCTGAAACAGAGGATGCCATTATGAAGGTGTCAGTACCCTTGGCACAAGAGACTGGTGCGCAGATTGTGGTTGTAACGGTGGATAGCTTAGAGGGTCAAGATATTGAATCCTATGCCCTAAATCTTTTTAGAAAGTGGCGCATTGGAGATTCGGAAAAAAACAACGGTTTACTTTTGCTGGTGTCTCTAAATGACCGTCAGTCTCGTATTGAAGTGGGTTATGGTCTTGAGGGTGCCTTAAATGATGCAAAAACAGGACGAATACAAGATGACTACCTGATTGGTCATTTTCAAGAAGGTAATTATGATGCAGGTGTTATAGGGACGTATTTAAAACTAGCAGAAGAAGTTTTTATTGAGTACAATCTTGATGAAGCGGCGATTACAAGTCAGAATGTTTATTATAAGCCCGTAGCTGAAGAGGAAGAAGGAAAGATAACGATTTTCCATGTGATTCTTATCATAATCGCTATCATGCTTATGATGTTAGATCTAATCTTTAATCGTGGACGCATAACAAGAGTTGTGTTGTATATGCTTGTTAGAAATTCCGGTAAAGGCGGCGGTGGCGGCGGATTTGGCGGCGGTGGCGGTCGAAGTGGCGGCGGTGGTAGCTCTAGGGGCTGGTAGTTAAGTAACCTAGGGTACCGTAATCTCTAAGAATGAAGATTATAATAACAATGATGGTTAAAGGGTCAAAACTAAGTTTCACTAAATTAACCCACCATGGTAGGTGAAAGTTCAACTATATAGTTTTGACACCTTAACCAATTATAAACCAATTTAATTCTTAAGGAGGAACGCTTATGGAACAATTTATAAAAAATATAGAATTTTCACAAGCCATGGAAATGGCAAGTCTTGTCAATTATCAAGCGGGACAGGTTGTAAGTCGAACTTTAGCACAAGGAAAAAACCTAAGCATTACACTGTTTGCTTTTGATAAAGGAGAGGAAATTAGTTCTCATGCTTCATCAGGTGATGCCATGGTGTATGTTATGGATGGTGAGACAGAGATTACAATAGGTGATGAGATTTTTTTCCTAAAAGAAGGCGAAACCATCATTATGCCTTCCAATATCCCTCATGCTCTTTTGGCTAAGGAGCAATTTAAAATGTTGCTTGTTGTTGTATTTAAGCCATAACAATAATATAGAAGTGTCATAGTTATATAGTTATGTATAGATTAAAGGGGCTGTTGGGAAATAGCCCCTTTAATGTTAAACCTTGACAAACGACGAGGTGTCGGGTAAAATGAAAATATATCGACATAACGTCGGATGTTATAGGAGGCAGGGGTTGACATGAATGCAGAAGCAAGAAGGCTACAGATATTGGAGGCGGGGCATGCGTTATTTTTAGAACAGGGCTTTATGGTTACAACGATTGAAGAAATAGCAAAAAGGGTGAAAATTGCCAGAACAACTGTATATGAATATTTTAATTCGAAGGACGATATCTTGATGGCACTCATAGAACAGGTGATTTTGGAACATCCAAAAGATTTGCCGGAAGGCGATACAAAAAGCAAGCTTGTTTACCTTATTCAATCTTCTCTGGACCAATTTCAAGAGCATAAAATCATTTATAGGATTTATTTCGAAGAATTTTTTGTCTTAGAGCAACGTACGGCAGCGTATTTTAGGAACTGGCAAAATCATAAACAAGCGCAGGTATATGAAATTATACGACAAGGGATTGCATCGGATTGTTTTTCTAGAAAATGGGGTTATATGGATATTGGTTTTGCATATCAAGCATTGTTAGAATATAAAATGAGAAATTTACTAAGAACGGGTCAAGTGGTAGATACAGGCTATGAGGCGATTTACATGGCAGATCTTTTGTGGCTGGGGATAGGAAAATAGGTAAGTCGTGGAACAGTTTTGTATTTCATACGTCTAAATGGATGAATCAAATAAACAAACTATAGGAGGTATTTAATTATGAAGAAGTGGATGATTTTTGGCATATTGATTATAGTTGTAGGGCTGTTTTCAGGATGTTTCAATAGCAAACCTGTAGTCGTGGATGAAGAACCTGCTGTTTCGGATATCATAGAAGAAGAAACGACTGAAGAACCATCAGAAGAAGTGACGGAGGATACGTCAGAAGATGCTTTACCGGAAGAGGAAGAAGCCATCTTGGAAGATGAGATGGCAGAAAATATGGAGACGGCAACAGGGATTTATGTCGGCCAGATTGATTCGAACAGCATCGAAGTTGAGCTTACAGATACTTCAGCAGAAAACGCTTTTAAGGCATTTAGATTCTCTGAAACAGTAAAAGCGAACTTTGGGGACTATAAGCTTACAGAAGGCGTTAGGATACGTATTTCATATACACTGGATGAAAATAATGCAAGTATTATTCATGATATTGAAAAAGTAGAATAAGCATAATAAAAAGGGAGTCCAACTGGTTAACCGGTTGGACTTCACTCTAGCACGGGCTAATCATTATTATATTTCAAAGTCTCCAACAAGGGGAACAAATCGAACAGGTTTGATAGTTGAGACAGTAATAGTACCCTCACTATCTTTTGATATAAGGCTTAAGTCTTGGGCATCCTTATTTCCAACAGGGATAAGAAGTCGCCCCCCCGGACTCAACTGTTCGATTAAAGTTGCCGGGATTTCTCTTGCGGCAGCAGTTACAATGATGCGATCATAGGGGGCATAATCTTTTAAGCCATAAGTGCCATCCCCTAGGATAAAGTCTATGTTATAGTAATTTAACGCTTTTAGACGTTCTTCTGCTTTCTTTTTAAGTGGTTCTATGGTTTCTACGGTGTATACCCAATTGGCAAACTGTGCTAGAAATGCCGTCTGATAGCCGGAGCCTGTTCCTATTTCAAGCACTTTATGATTAGGTTTAAGTTCTAGAATCTCAGTCATATAAAGTACAAGTGAAGGTTGTGATATTGTTTGTCCGAAACCAATCGGAAAAGCTCGATCAACGTGAGCTAGATCCTTGTACTGTTCCATGAAAAGCTGACGATTGAGTTGCTTGAAAAAAACTTTTGTGGCACTAGTATTCATGTGATCACATCCTTAGTACAGAAAAACAATGTATTAATGGTTGCGATAGAGGAATTAACCTATATAATAAGTATAACATAGGGTCAAGTTATAGGAAATCCGTCCTATGACCTTGAAAATGTATCTTTTTTATAGGTTGATACGTCCAATAAAGAGTAAGGCATATGGACAAGAAGGTGAGGTAGGAAATGAAAAAACAATTTACTTACAAAAAAGCTTTGTATAGGATACTAATGATAGTTGGAGTTCTATTTTTGTACGGATGTCAATCAAAAGAACCGAAGCAAATTGACGAGGAGTCAAGATCGGTTGAAGAGGCTAGTGAGAAACAAGAAGATGAGAATCTAGAGTTACCTCAACTTGAAGTTGAGGTAGTAAACGTAGTTGAGAAAAAATATGAGGATATACTAGCAACATATATGAGCGCTTTGCCCATAAAACAATCAGATGAGCCAGCATCTTCAGATGAGCAAAAAAAATGGGTAACAGACATGAAAGCTTTATATAGTGAAAAAGGCACTTCTAAAGATATTTATGATTTATACAAGAGGGGAATTAGTAAATTGAGCCCTGAGGAAGCAGATATATTTACAGCCTATGCTATTTCAGGTATGCGCAGAAATAGCTTTGAGGATTATGTAGCATTAGAATCCTATGCCTTACAACCGGATTTTTGGGATCGTTTTTTTAAGGAAGCAGAACGTTATGACTATAAGTACATTAAGTTAAGTCAGAATGTAGACGATATTGAAGATACACAAATCAAGACCTTAGTGATGGAAGCGAAAAACCAAGGTTATTATCTTGCCAGCGGTGAGGGTATGATGTTTTATCTTGTTGATTTTACAGAATTTGCAAAGAATAGAGATTATAATACAGAACCTATGAGAGACTTGCTGATTACTTTGGCAATGGATACCCTTGAGCCAATGGCAGCAGATGGCGGCTTTATAGTAAGTGGTGACATCATTGCTGCTAGGACCTATGGTATGGGAAAGATGTTAGAAGGCTATGAGGGTACACGTTATGAAAAGTATATGGCCATTCGTTTTAAGGACCATATGAGCATGTTACTTATGGGTATTGATAATTCGCCGACGTTTAATTATGATAACCAACGCATAAAAGAAGATTATATTAGGATTTTCAAAGAGATACAGACATTGGAAGACAGCTATATGGCTGAGCTTGTTACAGACTTTATGGATTTGGTGTCAAGTAATGATAATATAATGGATGAAGCTATAAGGATAGAGGCTTATGAAAAGCTGAATAAAATAGATGAAAAATATGACCTTACGTTAAAGGATGTATCATCATTTGGAACATGGATGTCCGGTTTAGGTGTTGAAGAATAATTAGTGAGACATTTAAAGAAGTACAATTTGTCTAAATACTGACATCTTGTGCTTTTTTTAAATCAACCATAGCTTCTTATAGAATTTTACATTATAATGGAGTGAGAGATGTATAAACCGTAATAAAATGTAGGAGAGTAGGTGATAGCATGAATGATTTAGAACATGAAATTTTGGAGAACATAAGGTGTCGGGTATATGAAATATTGGATCAGTTGGGTCAACAAAGCTATGATTATCAGCATGTTAGAAGTGTCGAGCGCTTAAGTGCTGAAATGGCAAAACGACGTGGTTTAAGTAGTGATATTGCCCAGATGATAGCTTTACTTCATGATATGGGCCGAATCACAGAGAATGTTATAGGGAAAGAACATGGTATTGTAGGAAGTAGGCTAGCCTATAGGTGGCTTACGGATTATGACGTAGATGAACCGATAAAGGAAATCGTGGTCGATGCAGTGGCCAAACATAATAAGAAAAAACAAATAGATGGTCCCTACCATGAATTAATTAAGGATTGCGATGCGTTAGCTCATGAACTGGAGATTGGAGAATACCTTCCAAAGTATGAGCAGATTAGATGTGAACAAGCCTATAAGCTGTTTTTTAAGATGGTCATGATGGATCTTGACGCAATAGATATGATTTTTCAAGAGAAGTGGGCCGCGTTAGTGATTGTTCTAAAGAATCTGGATGAGGAAACCCTTGACGGTAAACAGGTACATAATATTCGAACAGAGATTAGAACATTAAGGGCTATGATTTGGATGCTTCGGGGTTATCAGTCTAAAGGTGTTAAAAGACTAGATCAATTTCTTAAAGAAGTATTTATTGATCTTGAGCAGTCAAGAAAGCTTTCAGTATTTAGAAAGTCTTTAAAAAAAGCAGAATCCTCCAGTAAACTTATCGAGCAAGTTACTAAGCTCATTCAGCATGAAAATAAAAAAATGATAAGAAAAATCAGCAAAAGAATACTTAAGCAAGAAAAAGTGCTATATAAAGAAAATATTGGATTAAAAGCAATACCGCATCAGGATGCTTTAGCCATAAAATATAAAATACAAGAAGATATAAAAAGTGACTATGTATCTCTCCTTAAAACGGTATCCATCAAGAATCTAAAATCATTACACAAGCTTAGAATATTCGGGAAAAAATTCTTGTATTTGGCCGAGTCCGGTATCTTCTCATTTCTTGATGAACAGGATGGCCAGCTCTATAGTAATATTCATAAAACGGTTGGCGGACTTAATGATATTAGTGAAAATAAAAACTTGCTTAAGTTTTTTATGAAAAAAAAGTCCATTTCTCTTAAGAAAAAAGAAATGGAGCGATTGTTAACTTATTATGAACAGGAAACATCCAGATTGAACCAAGAGATGAAATGGATGTTGTTTATGATGAAAAAACGCTTTAATTAGATAGCTATTTTTTTAGTGAGCCCAGTATACCACGAATTAAAGATCTTCCGACATGAGAACCGATAGATGAAGCTGTTGATTTCATAAATCGATCAAGTGGAGAATCTGTCTTACGAATACTTTTTTTGACCTCTTCTTTAGTGGAGGAAGCGTTTTGTGTGTGTAATGCTTTTTCTCTTAGGGCTTCATATGCAGAATGACGGTCGTAACTCTGGCTATATTTATTCTTAAAAAAAGACATATTGATGTGCTTGATAATGGCCTCTTGCTCTGCAACGGGGCCGATTTTACTTTTTGGCGGCATAATATAGGCCCTCTCTACAATGCTAGGGATACCTTGATCATCTAAGAATGAAATCAATGCTTCACCAACACCTAGGTTGGAAATGACATCAGCTGTATCAAAGGCTTCATTTTGCCTGAAGGTGTCAGCTGCTACGCGAACCGCCTTTTGTTCTTTAGGGGTATAGGCGCGTAAAGCGTGTTGAATTCTATTACCCAATTGTGCCAATACAGATTCGGGAATGTCAAGAGGGTTTTGGGTAATAAAATAGATACCCACACCTTTAGAACGGATTAACTTTACAATCTGCTCAAACTTATCCAGTAGTGATTTGGACATATCCTTGAAAATCAAATGTGCTTCATCAAAAAAGAATACTAAGCGCGGTTTATCAAGATCGCCAACTTCATCTAAGTCTTCGAAGAGTTCGGAGAGTAGCCATAGAAGAAAAGTTGAGTATAGACTGGGGTTCGTAGATAACTTTGATGATTCCAAAACATGAATCATACCACGTCCCGTGTTGTCAAAAGTAAGCAAGTCGTGAATGTCAAAAGCAGGTTCTCCAAAAAAGTGTTCAATGCCCTCTTGTTCCATGATGATTAGCTTTCTGTGAATAGCTCCCAGTGTCGCTTTACTTATACTTTTATATGGGCCTTCCAATTTGGAACTGTTATCTGTAATATAGCTAAGGACAGCTACCAAATCCTTAAAATCCAGTAGAAGGAGGCCATTTTCATCTGCAAACTTAAAAATAGTAAATAAAACAGAGGTTTGAACATCGTTAAGTGTGAGTAGTTTACTAAGCATAAGCGGGCCCATGTCTGAAACGGTAGCACGAATGGGATGTCCTTCTTCCCCGAAGATGTCCCAAAATGTAGCAGGATAAGCCGTGAAAGGAACACTTTCGAGGCCGATTTGCAGAAGGCGCTGTTGAAATTTATCACTTTGTGCACCGGGCTCAATAAAGCCTGTAAGATCGCCTTTAACATCCTGCATAAAAACGGGTATGCCATGTTCACTAAAAGCCTCTGCTAGCACTTTTAAGGTTACAGTTTTTCCTGTACCGGTTGCTCCGGTTATAAGTCCATGTCTGTTAATCATTTTTGGGTTCATACTAATTTTTTTACTTGCATTAATACCAATCTCCATGATACACCTCATATTTTTTCTTTTTTTATTTATCATAGCATAAAAATAACATGTTTTCATCTTGTAGATAGTAGGTTCAACAATAAAAATATTTTCCAATAGGAATAATCCATACCACGACTTGTCAGTTAAATCTGGGCGTGCTACAATCTATGGTTATAGGGTCAAAACTAAGTTTCACTAAGTTCACATACAATATATAGATTACGTTGATACATTCATAACTATATATTGTATGCTAAAGTTCAACTGTATAGATTTGACACCTTAACCATCGATGAATTATAAAGCTTTTTGAAATAGGATTATGAAGGAGGCAATATGAATATCATACTTATTGGGATGTCAGGAGCAGGGAAAAGTACTCTTGGTATCCTACTTGCAAAAGCCATCGGAAAAGAATTCCTTGATACGGATTTGCTTATTCAGAAAAAAACTGGAGAATTATTGCAAAATACCATAGATCAACATGGTGTTGAAGCTTTTCTTGGAATAGAAGAAAAAGTGATTATGTCTATGAAGACCAAGAACACAGTGATAGCAACAGGCGGTAGTGTTATATATTCAGAACTAGCCATGAACCATTTAAAAAAGCTAGGTTCTATTATTTACCTTCATGTACCTTTTGATGAAATAGAAAAAAGGGTTAATAACATTAAATCCAGAGGTATCATTATGCGCAAAGGTAGAAGTCTAAAAGATGTTTATAATGAAAGAACACCACTATATCATCATTATTGTGATGCTATTGTAGATTGTGGGGGTAAGGATGTTGAAGCCTGTGTTGAAGGGATTATACTTAAATTAGAATAAAAAGATGTCTTAAGAGGCCACTATGAAATTAGAATTGTGTAACTGTACGTTATAATCGTAGATGTAACACACAGCTTTTCCTTGCCTTACACTTCGTACGGTCAGCAAAAAAGCTGTGTATCACATCTACTCGGTAATAGGTCGTCATTTCGTCAACAAAAAGCACTGCTCAATCATCCTTCCATTTTACATCCATGTAAAAATGAAGGACGTTCTACATCCATGTAGAACTGTGATTGATCAGCGCTTTTTCTTTCCT
>PGZS01000302.1 GCA_002841435.1 Firmicutes bacterium HGW-Firmicutes-3
ATACAAAGAAAATAAAATTTATTTCACAGGAGGAAGAAATGCCTGAACAAACAATAATGGAATTACGCATATTAGATACTGAATTTAATTTAAAGGCAAAGGGAAACGAAGAACATATCAAACACGTTTCTGATTACGTCAATGCCGAATTGGAACGCGTCAAGGCTGCTAATCCTTTTACCAATCACATTCGGATCGCGATCCTGGGCTGTATGAATATTACCGAACGGCTTTTTGTTGCGGAAGAAGAAGTTCGCACCAGTGAAGAATTCAAAGCGAAAGAAATCGGCGAGATTAAACTGGTCAAAGAAGAACTGAAGAAAACGAACGATGTATTAGACGAAGAAAAAGCAAAATATGAAGCCCTTGCCGAAGAAAAAGAATTACTGCAAAAGGAATTGGATGAAAAAAATGATTTGCTGGCTCAGTATCGTGAACATTTGCGACAAAGCAAAATTGAAAGCGAAACCAGTCGTAAAACAATTCTGGATTTACAGAATCAACTTTTTGAAAGCCAGATCGAATTAGTTAAAGCAAATAAAAATCATATTGAAAAAGATATCTTTAAAAATATCGAAGACAAAATGAAATTGGACTAGCTAAAACGAATGAGACAAAATAATTATAAAACACAAAAAAAAGATGTTTGCACATCTTTTTTTTTATTTAGAATTTTCGAATGAGTCCGGTAACCTTACCGAGAATTTTGACATCTGCGGCATTGCAGATAATTGGATCCATGGTTTTATTTTCGGGTTGAAGCCGGATTTGATCGGTGTCTTCATAAAAGATCCGTTTTACCGTGGCTTCATTATCTTCAAGCAGGAGCGCCACAACAATTTCGTTATTTCTGGCGGTTTCTTGTTTTCTGACGATGATCTTATCCCCATCCAGAATACCGGCATCAATCATACTGGTGCCCTTAACTTCAAGAATAAAGGCGGTGTCCGTTCCGGTAAAATCTAACGGCAGGGGGAAAATATCGGTGATATTTTCAATCGCCAGGATCGGTGCACCGGCTGTTACGCAACCTAAAATTGGCAGCGAAACAATCGTCTTTTCGTCAAAATAGTTTGAAATAGTCTCGTTGGGATCGTGACGAAGGACTTCGATGGCCCGGGTTTTGGTAGCGTCCCGTTTAATATAACCCAATTCCTCCAGCTTTTTCAAGTAGGTGTGTGCAGTGGAGGTCGATTTTAAATTAACAGCGGCACATATTTCCCGTACCGATGGGGGATAACGCTTGTCACGCATTTGGGCTTCGATAAATTTTAATATTGCAAACTGTTTGCTGTTCAAATCCTCGTACATTAGCATTCCTCCAAATATTTATGGCTTATTATAACATATCCTAA
>PGZS01000303.1 GCA_002841435.1 Firmicutes bacterium HGW-Firmicutes-3
ATAGCCGTCATTAATGTTAGCTCCCATAAACACCATCCTTTAAAGTGATGATAGCAATTCAATATTATTCCCCAATAATTGCTTCATTTTTCCAAGTGCTTTCGTATGTAATTGACTGATTCTTGATTCGGATACTTCCATGATTTGGCTGATTTCTTTTAATGTTAACTCCTCATAATAGTACAAAGTAATCACTTTACATTCTTTCTCTGATAAATTCTTAATTGCCTCAACCAACATTTTTTTTAACTCTTTTTTTTCTAAATTTGCTTCCGGAAGCATAAACCTTGACTTATTAAGGGGTTCTACATTGCTTTCTCCACCCTTTTCAACATAATCTTCCAAAGAAGTAAGTTTTAAAGCTTTTGTCTGGTCTTGCCATTTCAAATACTCATCAACTGAAATATTCATTTCCTCTGCCATGTCCAAATCTGTAACCGGTCTATTCAGTTCTGATTCTAGTTTTTGATACGTCCGTTCGATATCCTTCTGCTTTTTCCTCACGGATCTAGGAATCCAATCCATTTTTCTTATATTGTCTAAGATAGCGCCTCTTATTCTAAGGGAAGCATAGGTCTCAAACTTAATACCTTTGTCATAGTCGAATTTGTCAATGGCGTCAATTAATCCAAAAACCCCATAACCTACCAGGTCATCAAATTCTACATTGTTGCCTAAGTACATACTTAATCTACCGGCTACATACTTGACTACCTGGGAATATTCTATAATTAACTGCTCTTTGATTTTTTTGTCTTTGGTTTGGCTGTACATCTCCCATAGCTTATCTGTGCTTAGCTTTTCCATTTTGTGCCTCCATATAATTAGGATTCATCATCTATGTCTTTAGACGCTTCTTTTCCTTCTTCAAGGCTTTTAACTTCCCTGTCTAATAATTGTTTTTCTTTTTCTCTGGCTGCTTGATCTGCCTTTTCGGTAATCTTGTTTAACATCATTTGTATCACCGTACCTAAGATAAAAAAGATAATCAAAACAATCATCAAAGTATACACAAGATGATTCAAGGCGTATTTGGAAATCATGCTTATAACCGTAACAATAATGCCGGCTATCAGCATTATAATGATGTTCAGATTTTTAAATGGCATAATAACCTCACTATATTGTTTTTGGAGGTTTACCTATTGTCTTAATAAGCAAATCTCCTGTTTCTGAATAGAACTCTATCGTTCTACCATAGTTTTCACCTATATCTTCAGATAATAGCCTAATCCTTAATTCATTGAGCTTCTTCTTTGAAGCAACTGCGTTTCTCTCTCCGATTCTCATTAAGTCATTGGTGCTACCAAATGAAAACATTTGAGCACCTCCGGCTATTTTGGATACAAGTCTG
>PGZS01000304.1 GCA_002841435.1 Firmicutes bacterium HGW-Firmicutes-3
AATTTGAGGAGGCTCTTTTATGGAAAAAAAACCCTTAAGTTCAGGGCTTAAAAAATTCTTTGGTATTGGAGATCTTGGTTTTACTCTGATGTCGAATGTTGAAGTATTTTATTTTGCATATTTTTTAACAAACATTGCAAAATTTGATTTGGGTACAACTGCAATAATTATGACCTTAACAAGTACAGTAGATATGGTATTGTCGCCATTCTATGGTGGATTTATTGATGCACTTAAACCGATGAAATGGGGAAAATACAGATCATATTTGCTGGTAATACCACCACTTGTCGTAGTACTCTACACGATGATGTTTACGGTTATTGGCACTGGAATCGTCCCAATGATTATTATCTGTGTCGCTTTCATCACTTCGCATGTTGCTTGGAATTTTTCTTATGTTGCAAACATAGCACTTATCCCAACAATTTCAACTTCACCAGAAGATCGAACACAATTATCCGCAACACGAGGCGCTTATGCAAATGTTGGGAAAATTATTTTCTCAGCAATGGGCTTAGCCACTATTTTATGGGTTGGTGAATTAGTTAAAAACCCAGTACTTGGTTTTACTATTTCGGCATTCGCAATGGCATGTGTTTACTGGTTAGGCTATTTCATTCACTTCAAACTGACAAGTGGATACGAAGTAACCTATGAAGATGCTGCTGCAAATACGACTGCTGCCAAAAAAGAAAAAATATCCATTGGCGATATGGCCAGATCATTGGTTCAGAACCCACATTTGTTAGTGTTACTTTTAGCAGATGTCGCACGTTGGACAGTTAACTTTGTTTGTGCCGGTTCGGCAGTATACTTCTTTACTTACGTAGCAAACGATGTTGCAATGTTTAGTGTATACTTGTTGGTTGCAAATATTATGGCGGTAATTGGTTCATATTCGAGTAAATATGTTGCTGCAAAATTGTCAACACGAACAGCCGCACTGATTGGCTGTTACGGTTTAGGTGTATTCTTAATTGGTTGTCAATTCGTTGTTGGAAATATCACAATGGTTCTGGTTGTACTTTCCTGTGCGCAGTTCTTCTTAGGATTCCTTTATGCATTGATGGTTGCTTTATATGGTGATGCATCGATCTACAGTGAATGGAAAACAGGAAAAGCAGCATCAAGCTGGGTTATGGGATTATCGAATTTACCATTGAAACTTGCTATCTTCATCAAGGGTTTAATTATTCCGGCAATGCTGGCTTCGGTAGGATTCGTTGCAAAAATGGATCCAGCTACTGCGACACCAGAATTAAAAGCTGGTATTACCACTTTATTCTGTACAATTCCTGGTGCTACGGTTCTGGCAGGTGCGGTTCTGTTAACCTTTGGATACCGCTTAA
>PGZS01000089.1 GCA_002841435.1 Firmicutes bacterium HGW-Firmicutes-3
CATTAAAGAAACAATATAAAAATAAGAAGAATGTAAAAAAAGCCAACTCACTTAAGGAGCCAGCTCTTTAACGCGTTCTGAAGAACGCTCTTCTTGTTAGTGGAAAGTACAACTTTCCTAATAAAAACATACATGAGGGGTGGACAATGGAAATTTTTGGAATTATGTTGGCATCAGTGGGACTTATTCTATTGGTGAGTTCAAGATCAATATATAGAAGCGGTGTAAAAGCAGTAAAAAACTACGAAGACCAGCCGAAAGACAACAAATCATATCTAATGCTCATTGGAAGTGGCATGCTCGTACTAAAAATCGTTGGTGGCTTGATGTTATTATTAGGCATTCTGATTTTAATCCTATCATTTATTTAGAAGATGGATATCATATGTAGGCAGAGACTATTGGAGGAATAAAAATGGCAAGAGAACTGGAAAAAATCTATGATCCCAAACAAGTGGAAGAAAGAATCTACCAGGACTGGTTGGATAAGAAATATTTTCACGCAGAAGTGAATCCCCAAAAAGAACCTTTCACAATTGTAATACCACCACCGAATATAACCGGGCAACTGCATATGGGCCATGCTCTAGACAACACAATACAGGATATTATCATTCGTTGGAAGCGCATGCAGGGTTATGAAACCCTATGGCAGCCGGGAACGGACCACGCTGCAATTGCTACAGAAGTGAAAATTGTCAAAGCCTTAGCAGAGCAAGGCATCGACAAAGATGCCCTTGGCCGTGAAGGTTTTATGGAGCATGCTTGGAAATGGAAAGAAGAATATGGTGGCATCATCGTATCACAGCTGAAAAAGCTTGGAACTTCTTGTGATTGGGATAGAGAAAGATTCACACTGGATGAAGGTTGTTCAGATGCAGTACTCGATGTATTTGTCCAATATCACGAAAAAGGTTATATCTACAAAGGGTCTAAAATAATTAATTGGTGTCCGGTTTGTCAAACCACCATATCTGAAGCCGAAGTTGAACACGAAGAAATGCAAGGTCATTTTTGGCATATAAAGTATCCGATTGTGGGTGAAGAAGGGTTCGTAGAGATAGCAACCACAAGACCGGAAACACTATTAGGAGATACGGCAGTAGCGGTTCACCCAGAGGATGAAAGGTATGCACATCTTATTGGTAAGAATGTAATCTTACCAATAGTAAACCGTGAGATTCCTATTATTGCAGATACGTATGTGGATAAAGAGTTTGGAACAGGTTGTGTGAAGATAACACCAGCCCATGACCCTAATGACTTTGAAGTTGGTGAACGTCACAATTTGGAGAAAATAAATGTCATGCATGATGACGGTACCATCAATGAACAAGGTGGCAAATACGCAGGTATGGATCGTTATGAGGCAAGAAAAGCCCTTGTTAAGGACTTAGGTAAAAATGGCTATTTAATCAAAGTGGAGGATCATACCCACAATGTCGGTCTTCATGACCGTTGTAATACGGTCGTAGAACCACTTATTAAGTCACAGTGGTTTCTTAAAATGGATGAACTTTCAAAACCGGCTATAGAAGCTTATAAATCCGGTGCTTTAAAATTTGTGCCTGAACGCTATGGCAAAGTTTATTTGAACTGGCTTGAGAACATACATGACTGGTGTATATCCAGACAATTATGGTGGGGGCATCGTATACCTGCTTATTATTGTGATGACTGTGGTGCAACAACCATAAGTAAAAAACATCCAACCGTTTGTAGTCATTGTCAATCCAATCATATTCGACAAGATGAAGACAGCTTGGATACTTGGTTTAGTTCGGCACTTTGGCCATTTTCTACCTTAGGATGGCCGGAAAAAACACCTGAACTCGAGTACTTTTACCCAACCAATGTACTAGTAACCGGTTATGATATTATATTCTTTTGGGTTATTAGAATGGTTTTTTCGGGTCTTGAATTTACAGGAAAATTGCCTTTTGATACGGTAGTTATGCACGGTTTAGTTAGAGATTCAGAAGGACGTAAGATGAGTAAAAGCCTTGGAAATGGTATTGACCCTCTTGAAGTCATTGAATCCTATGGTGCTGATGCTCTGAGACTAACACTCATTTCTGGTAATGCGCCGGGTAATGACATGCGCTACTATCAAGAACGTGTTGAAGCCAACAGAAATTTTGGTAACAAGTTATGGAATGCGTCTAGATTTATCATGATGAATCTAGATGATAAGAAAGTGGATGAACCTTTGATAGAAGCGTTAACACCTGCAGACCGATGGATTTTATCCAAAGTCAACACATTAACCAAAGATGTAACAGATACTTTAGATAAATATGATTTAGGGATAGCCGTTACCAAGCTTTATGATTTTGTATGGGAAGAGTTTTGTGACTGGTACATTGAAATGGTTAAGCCCAGACTATACAATGATGAAGATATTACTAAAAACAGTGCATTGTGGACATTGAAGACAGTATTGATTGATTGTTTGAAGCTCTTACATCCGTTTATGCCTTTTATAACAGAAGAAATATTTTTAACCCTTCAAGATAAGGAACCGTCGATTATGATATCCAATTGGCCTGTGTTTAAGAAGGCATGGCATTTTGAGAAAGAAGAAACAGACATCAGTATGATTAAAGAGGCGGTTAGAGGAATCCGGAACTTAAGAGCGAATATGAATGTACCACCATCAAAGAAAGCCAAAGTATTTGTGGTTTCTGAAGATCCGGCAGTTGTTCAGACCTTTGAGGATGGGCGTGTCTTTTTTGCAACTTTAGGTTATGCCAGTGAAGTATTAATTCAACATCATAAGATGGATATTGATGAAGATGCGGTTTCTGTAATCATACCCAATGCAACCATCTATATGCCATTTAGTGAGCTAGTCGACATTGAAAAAGAGATTGAACGCCTTGAAAATGAAGTGATTAAGCTTGAAAAGGAATTGGCAAGGGTATCAGGTAAATTGAGCAATCAAGGGTTTGTAGCCAAGGCGCCTGAAAAGGTCATTACTGAGGAGCGAGAAAAGCAATCAAAGTACGAGCAAATGCTAGCTCAGACGAAAGAACGCCTTGAAAGTTTAAAGCAATAACTTGACAGAGTTATTAAAATGCGTTATGATAATAAAAATTATATTCTAGAAAGACCGTGAAGAGGAGCAGTAGATATTCTGAAGCTTCAGAGAGTTGTTGGTAGGTGCAAAACAACAGTGAATGGATATTGAACTAGCCTTGGAGTCACATGTTGAAGTAGCAGTAGGCATTGTCGGGTTCGACCGTTATATCGATAAAGATATGTTAGTATCTTAATGAGTGCATTCTTAAGGAATGAATCAGAGTGGTAACGCGGAAGTCACCTTTCGTCTCTATACAAAAGAGACGGAAGGTTTTTTTATATGATAAGAAAGTAGAATATTCCTATCATATAAAATGATCAACTTAAGCGCAGCATTTTCCGAAAAAACACTCGGAAAAGCCTTATGCGCAAAAAACAGGAGGGATTATCTATGAAGAAAAGTTATATGAAGTATAAAAAATACCCGACAATGGATTTACATGACCGAACATGGCCGTCAAAAACTATGGATCAAGCACCTATCTGGTGTAGCGTAGACCTTAGAGATGGTAACCAAGCATTACCAATCCCTATGGGCATAGAGGCCAAGTTGGAATTTTTTAATTTAATCAAATCAATGGGCTATAAGGAAATTGAAATCGGATTCCCTTCTGCTTCTGATACAGAATTCAACTTCCTTAGAACACTGATTGAAGAAGGTTATATAACCGAGGACATTAAGGTGCAGGTGTTAGTTCAAGCGAGAGAACATTTAATTGCAAAAACATTTGAAGCCCTTAAAGGCGCTAAAAAAGCAATTGTGCATGTTTACAATTCGACATCCACCCAGCAAAGAGATGTGGTTTTTGGTAAGAGTCAAGAAGAAATTAAGGCTATGGCTATACAAGGTGCGAAATGGTTACAAATCTATGCGGCCAAATACCCGGAAACAGAGTTTACCTTTGAGTATTCACCGGAAAGCTTTACTGGGACAGAGATGGAATATGCTTTAGAAGTGTCAAATGCGGTTATAGACGTATGGCAACCTACGCCGGAGAATAAAATGATTCTGAATTTACCGGCAACAGTTGAAATGAGTACACCCAATGTCTATGCGGATCAAGTTGAATGGTTTAGTAGAAACATCAACCGCCGCGACAGTGTATTAATTAGTTTACATACCCATAACGATAGAGGCACAGGCATAGCGGCCACTGAACTTGGTTTACTGGCAGGTGCTGATCGGGTGGAAGGAACCTTATTTGGCAACGGCGAAAGAACCGGAAATGTAGATATACTAACCTTAGCTTTGAATCTCTTTACTCAAGGTGTGGAGCCTGGTGTGAAGATAGATGAGGTTAATAAAGTAATAGAAGTATATGAACGATGTACCGGTATGAGCGTACATCAACGCCATCCGTACGCAGGTGAATTGGTTTACACAGCCTTCTCAGGGTCTCATCAGGACGCAATAAGAAAGGGTCTAAAAGCCAACGAAAAAGACGGTACTTTCTGGAACGTACCGTACTTGCCCATTGATCCTGCGGACATTGGCCGTCAATATGAACCGATTATCCGTATCAACAGTCAATCCGGAAAAGGTGGCGTAGCTTATATCCTTGAAGAAGCTTTTGGCTATAAATTACCAAAGGGTATGCATCCGGAGATCAGTCTTCCGGTACAGAAAATAACAGATCAATCAGGAAAAGAATTAACAGCCATAGAAATCAAAGATATTCTATTTGACGAATTTATCAATGTCGATGGGAACATCCAATTAGAATCGTTTAAAAGTACTTATCAAGAAGAAAATGATCAAGTGGTTATGATTGAAGCTAAGGTGATTATAGATGGTGTAGAAAAAACTATAAAAGGTCAAGGCAATGGTCCAATATCAGCGTTTATCCATGGATTGCAAAAAGAAGGCAATATGGATTATGAGTTAATATCCTATGACGAACATGCAATTGGTATAGGTGAAAATGCTGAAGCAATAGCCTATATTCAATTGAAGAATCATACAGGCGTTTCAGCATTTGGATTAGGTATTGACCGGAATACAAGTAAAGCATCCATTAAGGCGATTATTAGTAGCATCAATAGATTGAACCAATAGCCTTAAGAATCCTAATATGCTATACTATAGAGAAAGATGTATATAAGTGCATTGAATGGCCAGTCATCAGAAAGGACAATTATATGGCGGGTAAATGCTGTGACAAATGGAAAAAAAACAATAAGTATTGTAAAAAATGTCCTCTACATATGACTCTAAAAGAGGGAGACGTCTCAAAAATCAAGAGCGTTAAGAAGCAAGAGATGAAAGACCCTATTGAAGATGTGAAAAAAATAAAAAATAAAAAAGAAGAAAAAGATAAAATTGAGAAGAAAAGTAAGAAAAAGGATAATAAGGAAAGTAAGAAGAACAAGAAAAAGGATAATAAGAAGAACAAGAAAAAGGATAATAAGAAGAACAAGAAAAAGGATAATAAGAAGAACAAGAAAAAGGATAATAAGAAAAACAAGAAAAAGGATAATAAGAAAAAAGGTTGATTATCAAAATCAACCTTTTTTTTTATTATTATTGTTATTTTATTGTTGATCCATAACGTCCTTGTAACTATATAGGGGTGCTTTTATAGTTAAGATCTCATCATTTCGAATAATACCAACTTCCAAAGTGTCGCCGACCCTAGTCTTTTCAAGAATATCAAACAGAACTTGTACATTTTGAACTTTTTTACCATTAAGGCTGTAGATGATATCACCTGATTGGATACCGGCTTCTTTGGCCCCACTAAATGCAATGACATCGGTAATATAAACACCGAAGCGCATACCTGTGTTGTTATACACATCAGTGGTAATATCCATAACTTGTACGCCTAAAAAAGCGCGATCATCTGCTAATTGATAGGCGATATCCCCGCCGGAACGACTGTCTAGAATCGTACCTATGGTCTCTTTTGCTTGATTGATAGGGATGGCAAAGCCAATACCTTCAACACCTGTGTCCACATATTTGGCACTGTTAATACCGATGACTTCACCCTTACCATTTAGCAAGGCACCTCCGCTGTTACCGGGGTTAATTGCAGCATCTGTTTGTATAAGGTTCACATAGGAAGTATTTTTATTAATATAGATTTCTCGGTTAAGAGCACTGATGATACCGGCGGTTACTGTAGAAGCATATTCCGGGCCTAAAGGGTTACCGATGGCAACGGCCAGTTCACCGATTCGAATATTTTCTGAATCGCCAAAAGATGCCAGAACAATTTGATCCACTTTATCTTTAAGTAGCTTTGTATCAACGGAGAGAACGGCCAAATCATTGTTTGAATCAAAACCTAAAACTTTGGCAGCAACCGTTGTACCGTCATGAAAAATAACTTCAATTTCATTAGAACCTTCTACAACATGATAATTGGTGACAATGAACAGTTCATCATCTTCTACTTTAAAGGTAATCCCAGATCCAGTACCACCATAAAAACCACCGGAATTACCAAATATACCACCGGGTGTTTGTTCGGAATAGCTGGATATGGTAACGATTGCAGGACTTACAGCGCTGGCAATAGCTGAAATATCTGAAGTAGCCGTATTGTCAGATAAAGGCTGTATTTGAGTGGCTGTAGGCTGAGTATCTGAGTTTTGTGTTGAAGAGCTAAGAATGCCATTTGCCAATCGATCACCATAAATGAGTGCTGATAAATAACCGGCACCAAAAGTCAAGCCACTTACAAAAGTAAGTATAAGTACATAAGCAGTAAGCTTAACATACCATTTTCTTGAGTGCTTGTAATGACTTGAATGCTTAATGTCTTCCTGGCCGTCTTTTAAATCAAGATGGTTTGATATATTGTTGTCCATATAATCACTCCTTAAATATTTTTAATTCAACTTTCCCAAATGATTTCTAAGATCTTGGCTAGCAAGCTAGTCTATTTCACCGCAGATGAAAAGGTAAAGAAGTCCTACAAGTGGGAAAATTGAGTTTTTAACTATATTATGATTATATAGTGGTATTATGGATTTAATATGTAAAAAAGGTGTCAAATCACGGTCAGAAAAATGAATAAAGTGTAAACAATACATTATTCGTGAAGAGTTAGAGACAATAGATATGATATAATTAAAAAAATAGCTAAGTAGTGGTACAGATAGATAGGAGCATATCATATGACATTTGAAGATATTGTAGATAGAATAATACAGACGCCAAGATTCAGGAAACAGCCTGGGTTTGTTGTCATCAAGACTATGATTCATAAGATAGGGTATAGGGATAACATTCCGATTATACATGTTGCCGGCACCAATGGTAAGGGATCGGTTGTGATGATGATGGCATCGATTCTAAGATCGGCAGGTTACAAAGTGGGTACATTTACATCTCCCCATTTGGTGGATATAAGGGAACGGATTCAGATTAACAATCAAATGATGTCAAAAGATACATTCACAGAGATGTACAGGACCCTAAACACACACTTAGAGGAGATGGCGCAGGAAGGGTATGAAAAAGCTTCTTTTTTTGAAGTCATATTTGCCATAGCGTTGATGTACTTTGAAAGAGAAAAACCGGATGTATTACTACTTGAAACCGGGATAGGCGGACGTTTAGATACGACCAATGTCCTTGAGAAGAAAATACTAACTGTTATAACCAATATCAGCTTAGACCATACACAAATACTGGGTGAAACCTTACAAAAGATTGCATATGAAAAATCCGGAATCATGAGATGTCATATACCGGTTGTCTATTATAATAGTATAAAAGAGGTCAATGATACGATTACAACAGAAGCAGAGAAAAAGCATGTCCCATGTATTGAAGTTCTACCATTTGACGCTAAAATCAAAGAGCGAAATCAAGAAAGCATTGATTTTTCCTTAAGGAACAAGTATTATGAATATGAAACCATACATATGAATACGAGTAGTGACTACCAGATTGAAAATGCAAAAATTGCAATTACCGGTATGCATATGCTTTTACAACATTTCAATTTTACAAAAGCACATGTTATTGAGGGTATTAATAATTTTAACTGGTTAGGACGTATGACTTATATCACACCACATATTCTATTGGAAGGTGCCCATAATAAAGAAGGCATTGAGACATTTGTAAAACATATTAATACATACGAAAGTTGTAAAGTGATCGAATTAATTTTTGTGTGTATGGATGATAAACAAGACAATGAAATGATAAAAGCACTATGTAGAATAAATAGACTCCAATCTGTTTATATTCCAAGAAACAAATACATAAAAGCCCAAAATGAAGATCGGCTCAAACGTCTCTTTAGGCAAAACGGAGTTGAGCACGTATATTTTGTAGAGCAATTGAAGGAATTAATCGAAAAAAGAAGAAGAGATATGGAGGAGGACCAACTTTTATGTTGTGTGGGTTCTTTATATCTTGTAGGTGACATCATAAAAATAATTGAGGAGGGCTAACAGATGATTAATTTTGATGAAGAATTAAAAAAATACCAACCATGTCTGGAGATTGAAGAAGCTGAGGAAGCAATTAATGCCTATGATTCAAAAGACATGTCCGATATCTTAAGTGCGTTGATACTAGAACTAAAAAATAAGAACTAGAGGGGGTAAACAATGGCGAAAATATGTCCGAAGTGTGGAGAGCTACTTGATACCCAAGGAATTTGCGAGCATTGTCATGTGGCGATTGAAGTTTATAAAAAAATTGGTATTGAATCAAAAAAACTATATAATTTAGGACTAAAAAAGGTTGAAATTCGAGATTTAAGTGGCGCGATTGACTTGTTAAATAAAAGCATAAAGCTAGATAAAAGGAACATTAAAGCTAGAAACCTATTGGGGTTGGTTTATCTGGAAATAGGTGAACCGATTATGGCATTTAAACAATGGGTGATCAGTAAGAACTTAGAAGCGGTAGATAATGAAGCGGTAGGCTATATGGACCAGATTCAAAACAACCAAATACACTTAGATAAATTAAACAATGCTATAAAAAAGTACAATCAGGCTTTGGTGTTTGTTAATCAAAAAAGTATTGATTTAGCCATTATACAATTACGAGCCGTCATAAGCTTGAACCCAAATTTTACGAAAGCTTACTGTTTATTGGCTTTATGCTATATACATGAAAACCAAATGGATAAGGCTAAGAGCAAGTTACAGAAAGTACTGTCTATAGATCACAATCATGATACAGCTAGGAAGTATATGATATGGCTTCAATCAGAAGGGCACCCGGTTGAGGCATTTGAAGAAGTAAAGGAAAAAGACCAAGGTTATTTTGGACTACCTACCCTTGGTCATAGTGCGAAGGTAACTATGAACAACAGTATGTTCCAGTTCTCAGCAGTATTGGTAGGTGTTGGAATTGGTTTGGCTGTTATGGCTTTTCTAGTACTGCCAAGTATGTTAAGTAGTCAAAAAAGCAAAAACATAGAAGCACTGAATCAAGTAAATGCCCTCGAGGCCAATCAAAGTATTTTAGTAAGTCAAGTTGAAAGTATGGAAGCAACTATTTTGCAGACGGATACACAAATAGATACACTATCAACAGAATTGGAACAAAATCAACTTCAATTAACACAGAGTGAGAAAATGCTTATGGCCTTAAGTCTATATGAAGATGACAAAGCTATAGAAGCAGCTCAGTTGTTAGAAGAAATTGAACCAAGTGCGTTAAGTGAAAGCACATCGGTTACATATGCAAAAATTGCACAGAGTATATTTCCTGAAGTAGCACTTGAGGCTTATAATCAAGGCTATAGAGATTATAGAAACGGTAGGTTTGAAGATGCCATACCGAATCTGGAACGGGCATACAAATATGAGAAAGACAACTATTTTTCGGATGAAGCTTTGTACTATTTAGCAAGAAGTTATCATAGGTTAAATAAAAATGAATTGGCAATAAACACCTATCAAAAGATGTTAGATGCTTATCCGAATGCTAATTTTAAAAACGATGCGACCCGTTTTCTAAAGGCTTTAACCGACAACTAAATTAATTTAATGGGAACTATAATAAAACATCTAAAAAATCTTGAAATAATAAAGATCAAATGCATGTGGTACTAGAATTGAGTTTGGAGGCAATACTATGATTAGAGGTATTGGCGTTGCAGAAGGAGTCACCATAGGAAAAGCCTTTGTTAAGCGGATATATAGAAAAATAGAAAACCCTCAACTTGAGCTTGATAGATTTAATAGTGCTGTCGATAAGTGTCGAATTGAACTTGAAAGACGTTATAATAAAACCCTCAATATTCTAGGACAAGAAGAGGCAGAAGTTTATAAAAGGCATCTTAATGTTTATGACGGTTCCATATTGTTAGGTCAAGTCCGTAAAGAGATACAAGAACAAAAGATAAATGCAGATTATATTCTAAATGAAGTTAAAAAAAAATATGCCGCTATGTTTGACAAGGTTGCAGATGATTTTTTGAAAAAAAAATCAGAATCCATAAAATATATTGCAGAACAAATAATTAAAGAGCTCATTGGCTTAGAAAACAAAAGTCTTGGTGATCTGACAGAACCGCGCATCATTTTTGCCAGTGAACTAGATGGAACGGATATCGTTCATTTAGATAAAAATAGAGTACTTGCGATTGTATGTGAACTGGGTGGTAAAACTTCATACAGTGCACTGGTATCCAATAACTTGAAAATCCCGGCAGTTTTAGGTGCAAAAGGTATTTTGTCTCTTGTCAAAGATGGTGATGAAGTCATTGTAGACGGGCAAAAAGGTGAAGTCTTCATTAATCCGGATAAGGAAATGATTGATTTTTATTTCAAAAAAGTGAATAAAGAAAAAGAATTAGAAGACATTTTTTTAAGTTTTGCAAAGCAAAAAACCAAAACAGAAGATGGTCATCAGTTTGAGATTGCTGCTGAGGCTGAGAATAATAATGCTTTATTAGTCGCTAAAGAAAAAGGTGCAGAGAGTGTAGGGTTGTTTAAAACAGAATTTGTTTTTTTAGGACAGCCATCTATGCCGGATGAGTTGGTTCAACTAGAAGCCTATCGCGAAGCGGTTTTGTTGGCTGAGAATGCTGATATTATTTTCAGAACAATGGATTGTTCATCTAATCATGATATGCCTTTTATCTACTTTCATGAAGAAAGAAACCCTCTGCTTGGCTATAGATCCATACGTGTCACACTCACAGAACGCACCCTTTTTGTAACACAGATCAAGGCATTACTTAGGGCCAGCGTATATGGAAAAATAAAAATACTATTACCCATGATTACGAAGATAGAAGAACTTCTAGATGCGAAAATGGCTATTGAGGAAGCCAAAGTCGAATTAGATGTACGTCATGAACTATATGACAACAACATTGAAGTGGGTATGATGGTGGAAATACCTGCTGCAGCTATGATGATTGATGTTTTTGCAAGAGAAGTGGATTTTCTAGTAATAGGTTCATCAGAACTCATACAACTTATGACAGCCGTTGACCGGTCTAATGAAAATCTTTTTGAACTTTTTGATATGTATCACCCAGGACTTCTTCGGACAATTCGACAAGTGGTTGTTGCAGCACATAGAGAAGGGACTTGGATTAGTATTGTAGGTGATATGGCAAATAATGAAATATTGCTCCCATTTATGATTGCAATCGGTGTCGACCAGGTATGTGTGAATCCAAACATGGTTCCAAAAGCTAGATGGTTAGCCAGTAAAACGAATAAAGCCATATGGGATAAAGAAATCGACTCTTTGTTATCCTTAAGTTCCGGCAATGAAATCAAAGAGTATTTGGAAAAAAGGTATTATGAGATTTATGTTTGGTCATAAAAGAACATTCTTTTTGTTGACGATATATGCAAAGTATTATATAGTATATTTGGGTTATGATATTTTTAAAATTATCATCATGACAAGATAAAGGCTATGATCGAAAGAGTAGTCATATCAAGAATCACAGAGAGAATGGAATGAAGCTGAGAGTCCGTTTGTTTTATTGATTGATGAAGTGCATTCGTGAGCTTTTCAAGTGAAATCATATTAGCTTGATGCGGGTATCGACCGTTATATCGATATCAAGTGGAAGCAAAGCTTCAACAAGAGTGGAACCGCGGATAAACCGTCTCTTATTATACTAAGAGGCGTTTTTTATATATTAGGAGCGTGTCTAGCAAAGCTGGTCACTTACAAGTATACATTCCTAATATGTTTAATCGAGGAGGTAATAGGATGAATATTATGAAGTATATAAAAGAAGAGATAGAAGTCATTAAGGAAAGAGACCCAGCAATCAAAAAGACATCTGAGGTCTTTCTATACCCGAGTTTCCATGCCATCCTCAGATACCGCTTATCTCATTGGTTATTTTTAAGAAAGCACTATTTTTTAGCCAGATGGGTATCACAACGTGCAACCCGAAAAACAGGCATTGAGATTCATCCGGGTGCCGTTATTGGTTCGGGACTGTTCATTGATCATGGACATGGGGTGGTTATCGGTGAAACAGCAATTATTGGAAACAACGTGACTTTATACCAAGGTGTGACACTTGGTGGTACAGGCAAGGAACATGGTAAGCGCCATCCAACAATTGGTGATAATGTCATGATTAGTGCAGGTGCAAAAGTGTTGGGATCTTTTACCGTTGGTGAGGATTCGAAAATTGGTGCAGGTTCGGTTGTTTTAAGTGAGGTGCCGGCTAATTCGACTGTTGTGGGAATACCGGGAAGGGTTGTTAAGAGAAATGACAAGAAAATAACCCACCCTCAAGACACATTGGATCAAATACACTTTCCGGATCCTGTGCGCCATGAGTTATGTCGACTTCAGATTAGAATAGAAAACTTGGAAAAAGGCAAAGGCAGTTTAACTTTAGAAGCGTTAAATGAATTAGAAGCAGAAAAATGTAGAAATTGTCCGGATTTTATGGAAGACGAACTATGAGGTGATTCAAATGAAATTATATAATACATTAACTCGAAAAAAAGAAACATTTGTCCCAGTTGAGCCGGGAAAAGTCAAGATGTACGTGTGTGGACCAACGGTATACAACCATATTCATATCGGTAATGCAAGACCGTTTATCGTATTTGATGTTGTTAGACGCTATTTTGAGTACAAAGGTTATGATGTAACCTATGTTCAGAATTACACGGATGTGGACGATAAAATTATCAATAAAGCCAAGGAAGAAGGTATAACTTCGGAAGCGGTTGCAGAAAAATACATACAAGAAGTTGAACAGGATGCAAAAGGACTTGGAATTCATAAAGCAACCCATACACCAAAAGCTACAGAAGAAGTACCACATATGGTGGATATGATTCAAGTACTGTTAGATAAGAAATTTGCTTATGAAGTAGAGGGTACTGTTTTTTTCGCAACAAGAAACTTCAAAGATTATGGTAAATTATCTAAAAAAAATCCGGATGACCTTGAAGCGGGATCAAGGGTTGCTGTAGATGAAGCCAAAATTAATCCTATGGATTTTGTTTTGTGGAAGCCGAAAAAAGAAGGTGAACCCTCCTGGCCATCGCCATGGGGAGACGGAAGACCGGGCTGGCATCTAGAATGCTCTGTAATGGCGAAACGTTATCTCGGAGACACCATTGACATACACTGTGGTGGTACTGACCTCATTTTCCCCCACCATGAGAATGAGATTGCCCAAAGTGAAGCAGCCAACGGCAAACAATTTGCCAAATACTGGCTTCATAATGGTTTTATTAATGTAGATAATAGAAAAATGTCCAAATCTTTAGGTAATTTCTTCACAGTCAGGGAGATTACAGAGGAGTTCCCCTATGAAGTGATTCGATTTTTTATGTTAAGTGCGCATTATAGAAGCCCGATTAACTTCAGTCGAGATTTGATGGAAGCAGCATCCCATAGCTTACAGCGTATTCAAACGGGTGCAAAAAATCTCGTGTATCTTTATGAAAATAGCGACTCTGAAAGTATGACAGATGAAGAAAATACGAATATAATTCATTTAGAGAGCTTTAAAGATAAGTTTGAAAAGGCCATGGATGATGATTTTAATACAGCCGATGCTGTTTCTGCTATATTCGAGCTGATTCGTTTTGCCAATACCTATGTCACCATATCTTCCTCAAAAACTTTTATTCAGAACGTTTTAAAGGCATTAAGAGCTTTGTGTGATGTTATCGGCATTGATTTAAATACGGAGAAAGACATATTAGATTCAGATATAGAAGCAATGATTCAAAAACGCCAAGAAGCTAGAAAAAACAAAGACTTTGCCCTATCAGATAAAATCAGAGATAATCTTATGGAAAAGGGTATTATACTTGAAGATACAAGAGAAGGTGTTAAATTCAGAAGGGTATAGGGTGGATATATTGAATGATTTTCTGACGTTTTTAGAAAGAGAGTTATCATTAGATGAAATGAAAGCTCATACATATTCACCGTTGGCTTTAGCATTTATTGGTGACTCAATCTATGACTTGATTATTCGAACTTATATCATCAGCAAAGGTAGTAAAGCAGTTGGTAAAATGCACAAAGAATCCAGTCTCTACGTCAATGCCAAAACTCAAGCTAAGATTTATCATGCAATTAAAGATACTTTAACTGAAGAAGAGTTGAGTGTTATGAAAAGAGGCAGAAATGCTAAGTCGGGTTCTAAACCGAAAAACACAGACTTAATTACATACAAGCACGCAACAGGATTTGAAACGCTTATAGGCTATTTATATATCACCAAACAACTAGAACGTCTTGTTGCACTTATTGCCGCGGGTTTAAAGACAACCCAGTTAACCCAACCAGACAATATACCGGAAACCATAGAAAATGGGATACCCCATAGTGATTAGGCAATAAAAAGCCATTCAGAAAGAAGGATTAGATGAATCAGAATAATCAGAATAATAAAAGAAGAAGTCAAGACAACCAGGAAACAGAAGAAATTAACGAGTTAATCGTATTTGGACGTAATGCTGTCATAGAAGGCATGAAATCCGGTAGAAGTGTGGATAAACTTCTAATGATTGAATCCGGTCATCAAGAAGGAAGTGCACAGAAAATATTAGGATTAGCCAAGGACATGAATATTCTTGTTCAATATGTAGCTAGAGAAAAGCTGGATCAATTAAGCAACCAAGGCAAGCATCAGGGTGTATTGGCTTTTATGGCTGCCCATGATTATGTTGAGTTAGATGTTCTTTTTGAAAAAGCCAAGAAAAGAGAAGAAGCTCCATTTTTCATAATTTTAGACGGTATTGAAGATCCTCATAATCTAGGCGCAATCATACGTACAGCTAATATTACTGGCGCTCATGGTATTATCATACCTAAGAACAGAGCGGTTTCATTAACGGCGACAGTAGCAAAAACATCAGCCGGAGCTATTGAATACACACCGGTTTGTAAAGTGGTTAACCTTGTTAGAACCATAGAAGACCTTAAGAGTAAAGGCATATGGGTGGCAGGATCTGATATGAAAGGCACAAGCATGTATGATGTGGATTTCAAAGGTCCTATGGCTTTAGTTATCGGTAGCGAAGGCAAAGGTCTTAGCCGATTAGTAAAGGAAAAATGTGACTTTATCGCCAGTATTCCTATGAAAGGTAATGTTGATTCTCTAAATGCAAGTGTTGCAGCAGGTGTTTTAATGTATGAAGCACTAAGACAAAGGAACCTTTAAGAAAATAGGGCTTAACAATAAAGGTGAAATCTGATATACTGGTATCCTAAATTTATAGGCGAACATATACCAAGAGAGGCGGTTCGGACTTGGCTAAAGAAGTACTTCTCGTCGATGGATATAACATTATCCATGCATGGCCAGAACTTAAGAAAATGGCGATGGAGAATCATCTTGATAACGCAAGAACACGTCTGCTAGAAATTCTAAGTGATTACCAAGGCTATAAAAAGAATGAAATCATCGTTGTTTTTGATGCCTACAAGGCGAAAAACCCACTCAGAAGTATTGATGCATATCATAACATCCACGTTATTTATACAAAAGAGCATGAAACAGCGGACCATTATATTGAAAAAGTGGCTACAGAGTATGCCAGAGATTATCAGATTCGTGTTGCGACTTCTGATGCCCTTGAGCAAACCATTATATTGGCAAAAGGTGCTGCAAGGATGTCTGCAAGAGAACTTCAAAGTGACATTAAAGCCACCAAAAAAGAATATAAGGCTGATTATTTGGAAAATTCTACAAGGACAACAAATCGTCTAGAAGGTCATTTGAATAAAGAAACATTAGCATGGATGGAAAAATTTCGTCGTCAAAGATAGGGGTTGTCTTAAATAGAACGAGTCATAGCATTTGAAG
>PGZS01000090.1 GCA_002841435.1 Firmicutes bacterium HGW-Firmicutes-3
ATATTCGGTTATATTATTTGACGAGATTGAAAAAGCTCACCCTGAAGTGTTTAATGTGTTACTTCAATTATTAGATGATGGAAGGTTAACCGACAGCCAAGGAAGGACAGTAGATTTTAAGAATACAGTGATTATTATGACGTCTAATATTGGCAGCCAAATTCTTCTGGAAGATATAGATGAAAAAGGTAATATTAGTGAGCCGGTACGACAACAGGTTTTAGCACTGATGCACCAGTATTTTAAGCCGGAATTATTAAACCGCTTAGATGAAATTGTTCTGTTTGCACCATTACACTACGATCAGATAGCGGATATCATTCTTTTGACATTGAAGGCACTTCAAAAAAGGTTAGATAATCGACATATTAAGATTAGTATGAGTGAACGTGCCATCAATCAGGCAACACAAGATGCCTATAGCCCCCAGTTTGGCGCAAGACCGGTTAAGCGATTTATTCAAAAACAGATTGAAACAAGACTAGGTAAAAAACTATTAGCCGGATCAATTGGGGATGGAGCAGATATTCGCATTGATTATGAAGACGGTAATTATATATTTTTAGCACAATAATTACAATAGAGCAAAAGGACAGAAGAAAAACCAAATGGTTTTTCTTCTGTCCTTTTATAGTTATAGAAAAATCTCGTCTACGTTATTTTTTATATTTAGATTGCATTTCTCTAAGAATATTATCGATCTCAATAGCAAGTCGATCAACTTGGAATAGATAATCTTCGGCAGATTTCTTATCGCCTTGGTTATAAGATTCAAGAGCTTTTTGTGCCATTTCATGCATTTTATATCTAGGTTTTTCAAGAAGGCTGATATGGTTTCTTAGTATAGCTTCTTTTGAACCGAAATTGGTAATCCATCTACCTAAACGACTGTTATCCGCATTGGCAACTAAGGAAATATCAACTTGAGCATTACCAAGAATCATGTTATAGACACACCATCGCCAGTTCAGGCTATCTGTAATTACAAGATCTAAAGAATCGTACATATCGATATTTGTAGACTTTTGGATAATGTTTTTTCTAAGATCATCGATTTCAAGAGATACAGTAAAAAAGCCTTGCCCTGTTCGAATACTGTCTTCATGAAGAGATTTGGTTTTTTCGTTAATGATTTGTATGGATGATGATACCTCCTCAGAGGAAGCGGTTTGTTGCTCGATATTCATATTGATTTGTTCCATATTTGTCTCGATTTTTTTGGACGAGTGTTCAACCTCTTCAATAGCCTCCATTACTTGGGTGAGGGTTTCTTTACCTTTTAAGAAGGATTTACTGGCTTTTTCTATGGCACTGGTTGAAGCTTGAATCTGTGTTCTAAGACTATGGACACTTTCTTGAATAAAACTGACAGACTCTTTGGTATGGTCAGCCAACTTTTTGATTTCATTAGCGACTACAGCAAACCCTTTTCCGCTATTGCCGGCTCTTGCTGCTTCAATAGACGCATTTAAGGCTAACAAATTCGTTTGAGCTGCAACAGACATAATAATATTGACCATTTCATCGATTTTCTCTGTTTGTTCATTAACGCGGATAATCTGTTCCTTGGCGATTTCTGTCTCACTAAAACTGTTTTCTATAGCGATCATGCTGATATCCATCAGTTCTTTGCTATGAACCGATTTTGAATTGGAATCGTGAGCAGATACCAGTGCATTTCGCACAAAGGATGCTATATCTTCAATATTGGCAGCCATTTCTTCACTGGTTGCAGCTATGGTTTCCACCATGTTGGCTTGTTCGTCTGCTTCATGAATCATAGACCGAACAAAATCCATTTTCATTAAAGTCTGAAGGAGCTGGTTGACCTGCCTTATGAAGGTATTATGACTAGGGCAATTAGAGCATGCGACCACGTTTAATCGATCTAATAAAGCGCTATCCATGTCTTTATACACATGAGAAAGCTTTTTTTGTTGACCGGATTTGATGGCTTCTAATTCCTCAACCAGTTTGTGAATATCTGGTTGTTCTTGCTTTGAGACATTGTTTTTAAGCTTTGCTTTGAACAATACTATTCCCCCTAAAGATGATTTATAATTTTTGAAAAATTAATTTGATAAAAAAATACCAATTTTATTTTAACATCTATTGTACAAATTTACCATCTTTTTAAGGAAATAAAACCCAAATTAAGCTATTTAAGTTATTTGGGCTTCATTTCATACATTCTATGATCAGCTATATGAAATAACGTCTTTAAACTATCGCCATCCCTTGGAAACTCTGCAAGTCCATAACTAAAGGAACAATGTATTCTCTTTTCTAAAGTGGTCAGGTCTATAGGTTGACTGGTTATGTTTAGGTGTATGCTTTCCAATTTGATTAAGGTCTGCTCATAATCACTTTTGAAAAACACAATAACAAATTCGTCGCCGCCATACCGTGCCAATAGATCAGTTTCTCGTATCATGTTACTGAATCTTTCAGCAAAAGTGGTTAAAACAAAGTCGCCTATAGAATGGCCATACAGGTCATTGATTTGCTTGAAATTGTTTAGATCAACAACAACTAAGGTAACTTTTTCTTCGTAACGTTTGCTTTTGGCAAGGTTGTTTTCAAAAAGTTCTTCAAAATATGGTCGGTTGAGAACTTTGGTTAAGCCGTCATACTTGGAAAGGTGTAGAAGCTTCTCATATAATTGGTGGTTGGTTATGGCAATAGTGGCTTGATTAGCGAAGTAAGCCATAAGTGTGAGATCTTGATCATCAAACATATTGTTTTCTTCACTATCGATATTGATTGAACCATAGAATTGTCCATCAATAAGAATGGGTGCACTAAGAGAGCTTTTTAGGCTGAGAGCATCCATATCTTTCATAGAATTATAGGTATCTTCATTAATGAACTCTTTTGAATACTTCATAAGATCTTCAATGATAATGGGACCACTAAAATGACCGCCGGTAGCTTGCCACTGATAAGACTCCTTAGGGTCGAGGGTGATGTTGTACAAATCATCATCAAATCCCACAATTGCTTGAAATTCTAGGTAGCCTTCATGATTCATAACAAGTATGGAACCGAACTTTGCTTTTGGTATGACTTCAATAGCTTTGTTTAGAATAATGGACATCAATTCCTTAAGACCGCTAACTTGAATCATGGTATTGCTTAATTCTAGCATGATTTTTTGCGAGTGTAGCATACGAACTTGGTCATTTGAGCTCGTACTAAGTGAATTTAGCTTTTGTTTCGATAGAAAATCATTGCGTTTATTGATATAGGCAAATCTAAGCAGAATAATCAGAATCATAAAGAAAGCTATAATCCAGTCATAAGGTGACTTAAGTAAAGAAGGTACTACTGTCACCATGATTGCTATAGCGAAAAATTTTAGCCATTCAGTTTTTTTGAAAGTTATATTTTCTTTCATTAATCTATATCCCATCTCAAAACGTAGGTGTTAGGGTAAAAATACAAAAAACCACTTATAATCATTATAAAGCATACTAAGAATATGTAAATATGAAAATAATATTTAATGTCACCATTTCATAAGAATGGACATTATTTTATAGGTTATTGATTTTTTTTTAGGGTACAATGCTATTAGTGAACAAAAAGTGACTTCATCACGTTATATACTATTTAGATTCCAATCTAGAAAAGTCAGTCTTCTTTGGGCATATGAGACGTTTTTTTAGAGTAGACTTTTCTGGAGTATCAATAAATGGTATTGTATTTTAAGGAGGATTATGAATGAAAAACATTATTAAAGTATGGCATGAGATCTATGATGATTTATATGAAGATGCGGACCAAATGCTTAAACCGTTCCTAGAATCTATAGAAGCGATTAAAAAAGAGCATTTTAATCAAGAAAATTCATCAGATCAGACATGGTACAAAGATGCAGTGGTATATTCAACATACGGTGATCTATTCAACACGGATTTAAATGGTTTAAAGGAAAAACTTGACTACATTCAAGATTTAGGTGCGAATTGTCTTTGGTTATTGCCGATATTGGAATCACCCATGAAAGATGCAGGATTTGATATATCTGATTATGAAGGTATACGTGCATCACTTCTTGGTCTACCTGAAGATGCCACTTCAGAAGAAAAAAATATTATTTTCAAGGCATTTATTGAAGAAGCCCATAAAAAGGGAATCAAAGTAATTTTTGATATTGCCATGAATCACTGCTCAATAGAGCATGAATGGTTTAAAGAAGCTAGGAAATCAAAAGATTCACCTATGAGAGATTATTTTATATGGTCGGATGATACATCATTGTATAAGGAAGCTAGAATAATTTTCAAGGGTATGTGTGAGAGTAATTGGGAACTTGACCCAGTCACAGATACGTATTATTTCCATCGTTTTTTTGAGATACAACCGGATTTAAATTATAGAAATCCTCAAGTACTTATAAAAATGACACAAGCCCTCGTTAATTGGCAAATCAAAGGTGTTGATGGTTTTAGAGCAGATGCAGTGCCTTATATTTGGAAGGAAGAAGGAACCATTTGTGAAAATCTCCCTAAAACGCATAAGGTGGTCCAGTTCTTTAGAGCGGTTTTAGATTACCTAAAACCAGGAACACTGTTACTTGCGGAAGCATGTCAACCACCTCAGGATGTTGTAGATTACTTTGGAGATGACAATGAATGTAATGGCGCCTACCACTTTCCGGTTATGCCAAGAGTTTATAAGGCCATAGCTGAGGAGAAAAAAGATGCCATAGAAATGGTCCTTCATCCTAGCTTCACACCTGATATTCCAAAGGACAGTCAATGGTTTATGTTCCTTAGATGCCATGATGAATTAACCCTTGAAATGGTAACCCCGGAAGAACGTAAATTTATTTTTGACCATTACGTTAAGGATCCTAGTTGGGATTTTAGACAAGGTGAAGGCATTTCAGCTAGATTGGCAGATCTGATGGACCAAAATCTTGACCGAATATTACTTGCCAATTCCATTATGTTTACATTGCTGGGCACACCTATCGTTTTCTATGGTGATGAATTTGCAAAAGGAAACGATACAGCTTATTATGATAAAATGTATAAAGAAACTGGCTACAAAGATACGAGATATCTCGGACGAGGCACGATAGACTGGCCGGACGTAGAAGCAAAATTAGCTAACCCAGAGACGTTGGCGTATAAAACCTATCAAGGTGTTAAAGAAATGATTAAAACTAGAAATCACTTTAAAGCTTTTGGACGCGGGGACAGAAGTTTTATAGATATTAAAGATGAAAACGATCAAGTCAATAAAGCGATTTTGGCTTATAGAAGAAACTATGAAGATGAGTCGGTTTTGGTATTACAAAATCTATCACAAGAAGAGCAGCATATAGCCATCTTGGAACTTGACGAAATGGAGCAAGATTTATTAGGGCACAAGATGAAATGGCAGTCAGGTAAGTTGGTGATGCCACCCTATGGATATTACTGGTGCTAAAAGATAATCTTTAGTTGGCTAGGGCTAAAGCTAATTGGCTAGAAGTGGTTCGTATTTTTCAGCTATATCTAGAAAATGCTTAAATATATGCTCTAAGTCAGAACCGAAGTCGGTTAGAACATAACCGGACCTTACGTGATCATTTTCTTTGACAATGGCTTTTTTCTCGGTAAGGAGTGCTAGTTTTCGATTAAGCTCAGTATGACTTAAGCCTTCTACTTGATTGAGAATGTCAGAGTAATTGGAATGGCCCATGGATATGGTCATGAGTATTTCAGGTATCCATCTTAGCTTCATAATATCTTGTATCATTTCAAAACCTTGGTTTGTTGTCGGCATATTGATTCCTTTCTTGTTAAGAACATGCTATTAAGAACATATTTGTTCCTTTTTGTTTCTTATTATATAGGATATACTATCACTATAGCAAGTTAAATCATAAATCAGGCAAATTAAAAAGTGAACTATAGGAGGAAAAAATGAAATATATTGAGAGAATGAATGTGTACCTAGCGAATTTATCTATTTGGAATGTGAAGCTTCACAACTTACATTGGAATGTAACAGGTATGCAATTTATGCCTTTACATCAATTTACAGAAGCTATGTATGATAAGACCTTTGCTGCGTATGATGATGTAGCAGAACTTATAAAGATTAAAGGCTTTAAACCATTGGTTAAAGTGAAAGACTATTTAGAAGTTGCGACAGTGAAAGAGTTAGATTTCAAAGATTTTACAGCAAATGAAGTATTAGATTATGTTGGAAGCGATATTGAGCTCATGCGTGATTTTGCAGTTGAAATCCGTAATCTAGCGGATGAAGAAAATGACTTTACAGCAGTTGGTATGTTTGAAGCATATATTGCTGATTTTGAGAAGAACCTTTGGTTCCTAAGACAAATTAAAGGCTAGTTTAAATAATGAAAAGCAAATGACGTTTATGTCATTTGCTTTTTTTTTTTGTTCTCTAGTAAAGTCATACTTTAGTATTTGGCCTAAAAGCGTGTCAGAATACGTCAAAGACCTTTCCTGTCGAACCGTTTAGAAATATGAGCAGAGCTCATAACGAAGCGAAGCCTCTTTTCTTGGTGATGTCTATAACTTGAACAAATGCTTTAGAATATAATAACTAATAGAAGAAGTCAGCGCTCCCAAGGATGAACCCCAAATAATATCGACAATACTAAGAAACCATGGCCAATCTTTAAGGGTAGCCCAATTGGTCAAATCATAAGTCGCATAGGTAAAGAAACCGAAGAGCAAACCGTATAATAAGGCATGCCCCATATTACCTGAACCAAGTGCAGGTATTAGAACAAATACCATCATACCTATTACAAAGAGCATATAAAAAATGATGGCCACAGGCCAGTTGGGTTGAGGTGCCATTATGTACCCTAAATGTTTGCTGTAAAAATTCTTAGCAACCAAGCCGAGCCAAATCAGATCTATAATTATAAAGATAGAAAAGGTTACCATAAATATTTTTAAATAATACATAAAACCACTCCTTAAGTGATATATTTTATTGGTGCATTTTAAATATATCACAATACGTGAAGCAAGTCAAAGGGATTCGATGCAATCACTTAATATCAGGTTTTTGAAACAATAAGTGGGTCAATATGATACAAAGCCAGCGCACGATTGACTTCCGTGATTTTATAAATCTTATGTTCAATACAGAATTGAATAATTAAATCGAATATTTTTGTGGTGTCAAAAGAGAATCCGGCTGTATAGAGCAAGGATTCTGTTTCATCAAGACTTAATTCTAAAGCTAAGCTTAAGCTTAAGACGGTTTCTTTGTCTACATCATAATCCGGGTGTAACCGTAGGTCAATAAAGTTGTTCTTATCAATACCGGCTCGTTCAAAAATATCCGAATCAAGTGCATTACTTTCATCGATTAGATTAAAGAGTAATTCTCTAAAACTAGGCAAATGATTAAGATAGATATAGTCTTCTAGACTACTTAAAGGGTTATGATTCTCTTGTGAAGTAGCAAGTTGTGTATCCAATTGTTTCTCAATATAGGCATTCAATGTATCGATCAGTGATTGTTCCATGGTGATGGCCTCCCTCTGACGCTTACAAAGCGTTTTTTAATTTATATTTAAGAAAGTACGACTTAATCATCAAAGTAGGTTCATGATTTTATGTGACGCTACTTTTTTATATTATTTATCCAAGTACGCTTTATTGATGGCGATGACTTCTTCCATAACGTCTTTGGCAGGTCCACCGATTACCTGCCTTTTGTTCACACAAGTCTCTAATGAAATGGCTTCATAAACATCGTTTTCGAAAACTTTAGAAAGGCTTTGGTATTCATCTAGTGTCAATGTTTCTAATGTTTTTTTGTGCTTTAGGCAGTAAAGAACCAGTTTTCCTATGACTTCATGAGCATCTCTAAAAGCCATACCTTTTTTTACAAGATAGTCAGCGGCGTCGGTCGCATTGGTGAAGCCACCACCGGCACCATCATACATATTTTTTTTGTTGATACGGGCTGTACGCAGCATGTCGGAAAAAATAGGTAAGCACATTTTTACCGTATCTAAGGCATCAAATGTAACCTCTTTATCTTCTTGCATGTCTTTGTTATAAGCTAAGGGAAGTGCCTTCATTGTTGTAAGCAGACTCATGAGTGAACCATAAACCCGTCCGGTTTTGCCACGGACCAATTCGGCTATGTCAGGATTCTTTTTTTGTGGCATGATGCTACTTCCGGTGCTATAGGCATCATCCAACTCTATGAATTGAAACTCATTAGAACACCATAGAATAATTTCTTCACAAAAACGGCTTAAATGCATCATTAAGACAGAAAATGCAGCCAGTATTTCTATTAAGAAATCTCTGTCACTTACAGCATCCATGCTGTTTAAACAAATCCCGTCAAATCCCAGAATGTCTGCAACAAAATAGCGATCCAAAGGATAAGTTGTTGTAGCAAGTGCTCCGGCACCAAGAGGCAATTGATTCATTCTTGCTTTTGCATCCTCTAATCGGCTACGGTCGCGTTTAAGCATTTCAAAATAAGCCATGAGATGATGTGCCAAGGTTATCGGTTGAGCTTTTTGTAAGTGGGTATAGCTTGGCATGATGGTATCTAGATGTTCTGTAGCCATATCAAGAATTATTTTTTGAAGATTCTTAATCAACGCATCCACCAGCACCAGTTCGTCGCGCATATAAAGACGAATATCCAGAGCAACTTGGTCATTACGACTCCGGCCGGTATGTAATTTTTTACCCACTTGTCCTACTTTTTCAATCAATAGCTTTTCAAGGTTCATATGAATGTCTTCTTCATGAATGTCAAAAGCAACTTGCCCGGATTCAATATCATCTAATAGTGCATATAAACCGCCTTTAATAGCGTCCAAATCCTCAGCTGAGATGATGTTTTGTTTGGCTAACATGGTAACATGAGCAACGCTACCCATGATATCGTGTTTATACAATCGTTCATCGAAACGTATGGATGAGTTAAAGTCATCCACCATGACATTGGTGCTTTTTGCGAATCTACCGCCCCATAATTTCATAGTCAATCTCCTTTATATCTAAGAGGTAAGTGGACAACCTATTTCAAACCAGAACGTTCCTTCATCATAGCTCTAACCTTAAGAGGTAGACCGAAAAGATTAATGAAACCTTCAGCATCTTTGTGATCATAAAGATCACCGGTTGTAAAGCTTGCTATGTCCTCGTCATATAAGGAATAAGGTGAAGTTGCTCCGGCAGGGATAATATTGCCTTTATAGAGTTTTAACTTTACAGTACCTGTAACCGTTTTTTGAGTATCATCAATAAAGGCACTAAGTGCTTCACGAAGGGGTGTGAACCATTCTCCTGAATAGACCAGCTCAGCAAACTTAATTGCGATTTGACTTTTATAAGCAAGGGTCTGCTTATCCAGACAAAGATATTCTAACTCGTTGTGGGCATAGTAGAGTATAGCACCACCAGGTGTCTCATAAACGCCGCGAGATTTCATACCAACCACACGATTCTCACAAATATCGATAATACCGATACCGTTTGCGCCACCAATTTCATTAAGAGCTGCAATAATATCAGATGCTTTCATAGAAACACCATTTAATTTGGTTGGATGACCCTTTTCAAATTCCAAATCAATATATGTTGCAACGTCGGGTGCTTTTTCAGGGGTAACAGACATTTGAAGCAGGTTATCGTAGACCGGTTCAACACCTGGATCTTCCAGTTCAAGACCTTCATGACTTAAGTGCCAAAGATTACGATCACGGCTATAACTTTCATTCTTTTTCATAGGTACAGGTATATTTCTTACTTCAAGATAAGCAATAGCATCTTCACGAGATTTGATGTCCCATATACGCCAAGGCGCAATAATATCTAAATGCGGTGCAAGGGCTTTTATAGTAAGTTCAAAACGCACTTGATCATTACCTTTCCCGGTTGCACCATGACAGATAGCTGTAGCACCTTCTTTTAGCGCAACGTCAACTAAAGCTTTGGCGATGCCAGGACGAGCCATTGAAGTCCCTAGAAGGTATTTGCCTTCATATACGGCATTAGCTTTAACACAAGGGATGACATAATCATCTACGAATGAATCGGTGATGTTCTCAATATACAATTTGCTGGCACCGGTAGATAGAGCTCTTTCTTCGAGTCCGTCTATTTCTTTTCCTTGTCCTACATCAACACATACTGCAATAACCTCACAGCCACCTGAATATGCTAGTACAACTTTATTGTTCATGATTGACCTCCTTATATTTGGATCTGAGTAATCTCAGATGCTTTAGGTTGAGTTTGGTTAATTATACATTATAATTAATAATTATTCAATACCAACTTGAAATTAATCCTAATGTTTATAGAACGGGTGAAAACAGTCTGGAGATGGACTCCTTTACTTTTATGGTGAGCGGTCTATGTAAGTAATCATCTAGTGTAAGCTCTCTGGAAACGAGAATATCCTGGTTGAATATGGACCTTAAGGCTTGAGAAGTTGGCTTATCATATATGAAAGCATTGACTTCGAAATTAAGTCTAAAGCTTCTTATATCAAAATTACAAGTACCGACGGAACTTATGGCATCATCCACAATGATTGCTTTTGTATGGATGAAACCGTCATCATAGATATAGGCTTTTGCGCCATACATTAATAGTTCGCCAATAAAAGAATAGGTGGCCCAATATACAAAAGGGTGGTCCGGTTTATTGGGAAACATGATTCTTAAGTCGACGCCGGATACAACAGCAATCTTTAGGGCTTCAATAACACTCTCATCGGGGACAAAATAAGGTGTTTGAATATAGATATACTTTCTGGCACTGTTAATCATCTTAATGTACCCTTGCTTGATTTGTTGGTTAATGGAGTCAGGACCACTACTGACAATCTGAACACCTGCTTCACCAGGTTGATCCTCATTGTATTTGATATACTGAGCAATATCAATCAATTGTTTCCTTGAGGCACTACGCCAATCAAGGAGAAAGCGGATTTGAAGTTGATTGACGGCATCGCCGAGGATTCTTAAATGGGTATCACGCCACTTACCGAAGCGCTTTCGAAGTCCAAGGTATTCCATACCAATATTAAAGCCGCCGACATAACCGATACGTCCGTCTATAATAGCTATCTTTCTGTGATTACGGTAATTAGCTTTTAGATTAAAATACTTGAATATGGAAGGGAAGAAGAAGTATACCTCACAACCGGCTTCTTTCAACTCTTTAATTGTGAGCTTTGGTAAATGACGCCCACCGATATGATCGATTAATAACCTAATTTCAACACCCTCATTTGCTTTTTGCTTACAAATATCAAAAATATGAGAAGAAAGCATATCATTTTTTACAATATAGTATTGAAGATGAATATGGGCCTTAGCTTCTTTCATTTCATCTATGAGCCGATCAAACTTTTCTTGACCATTTGTGAAAATGGTGATGTCATTATTTTGAGTAAAAGAGGCTTCGCTCAACTTATTATGAAAAATTATGATATCACGATATACATCCATATCCGGATCTTTGTACCTGAATAAACCTTTTTCAAAAGCCGAACGTTCTTTATCCAAGACAAAGTTGTAAGCGGCTGACTCTTCATGGGTATACTTAAAGATCTTTCGTTTAGAAATATTTTGTGATAACAATAGGTAGAAAAAGAAACCGATGCCAGGTAACATGGTCATAAAGAATAACCATGCCAGTGCTGAAATGGGGTTCTTTCGTTCAAGGGATATAATAATGATAGAAAATATTAGGTTTAATATGAGCACAATGGTATAGTTCTGGGTGAAAGTGGCTATATATGTAATCATCGTGTCCTCCATACCAAATATGTCGAAATAGCAAATGGGATACACTTATATTCTCCTATATATTAGAAGTTAATGCAACAGTTTTTAGAGTGTATATCATAGATACTCAAAAAACTTGAGTGAATAACTTGAAACCCTAAGCAATACATGAAATAATAAAGAAGGTAAAAAGACGACTTAAAGTAAGAGAAAAATATCTTGCATTATTATAAATTAAAATGTATAATTATAAACTAAATAAGCAAAATAAAATCAAAATGAATCAGTAGCTCTGAGATAGAAGAGCAATGTGTAGAAGTATTGGAAGGAGTCAAAAATGAAAATAATACAAGGTGGTATAACAGCAGCTAAAGGCTACAGTGCTTATGGGGCACATGTCGGTATTAAACGAAAAAGAAATGACCTTGCTTTGATTGTGTCAGAGGTACCGGCCCTTTATTCGGGAACCTTCACAACCAATGTAGTAAAAGCGGCACCGGTCATATGGAATATGGAAATATACAAACACAAACACCCGGTCAAAGCTATTGTTGTCAATAGCGGCAATGCCAATGCCTGTACAGGCAATCAGGGTGATGTTGACAATGAGAAAATGGCAATGACCGTAGCAAGAAATTTAGGTGTAAAAAAAGAGAATATTATAGTGGGCTCCACAGGTGTCATTGGTGTGGAATTACCTATTGAGAAAATTGTTAAAGGGATTGAAGACAATATAAGCCATGTAAAGCCTGGGTATGAAGCCGGACTTCTAGCAGCTGAGGCTATATGTACAACAGATACTTTTACTAAAGAAGTCGCTGTCGAGATTGAAATCAGTGGAAAGACAGTTACAATAGGCGGTATGGCAAAGGGATCAGGTATGATACATCCCAATATGGCAACGATGCTCAGTTATGTAACAACAGATGTTGCTATATCCTTTGATATGTTAGATCAAGCAGTAAAACAAAGTGTCGAGGATGCCTATAACATGATTAGTGTAGATGGTGATACCTCCACCAATGATATGTGTACCGTTATTGCCAATGGTATGGCAGGCAATGAAATAATTGTTGAAGAACATGAGGATTATTTAATCTTTAAAAAAGCTTTGGATTATGTGAACAAGACCTTAGCAAAGCTGATTGTTAAAGACGGAGAAGGCGCCTCCAAATTCATAGAAGTGAACATATTTGGAACAAGAAGTAAAAAAGAAGCCCAGGCCTTAGCCATGTCTGTGGTAACATCGAATCTGGTTAAGACAGCTTTTTTTGGCAATGATGCAAATTGGGGAAGAGTTTTATGTGCTATGGGGTATTCAGGGGTAAAATTTGATGCCAAGAAAGTAACACTAAAGTATGAAAGTTCAGCAGGATCTATTGATTTGATGGTGAATGGTGTACCTCAGAAATTTGACGAGGACCGTGCCTTTGACATTATTAAAGAAAAAGAAGTAACTGTGAATGCATTTTTAGAGGAAGGTACCTCCAAAGGAACAGCATGGGGATGTGACTTGAGTTATGAATATGTAAAAATTAACGGAGAATACAGAACCTAATTGTTGTGGCGCTCTATAATTTGGAAAGGAGATTATGAGAGAATGGCTTACGCCGTCATCATAAACGTGAATCATGGAAAAATATATCAATAAAGCAAAGGTGCTGATAGAAGCCCTACCTTACATAAAGGAATTTAACGGTAAAAAGGTTGTCATCAAGTATGGGGGTTCTGCTATGGTGGATGATGCCATAAAAGCATCGGTTATAGAAGACATCGTACTCATGAAACTCGTTGGTTTTCAGCCGGTAATTGTCCACGGAGGCGGAAAAGAAATCAGTGATATGCTTACAGCCATCGGTATCGAATCCAGATTTCAGAATGGACTTAGAGTGACAGATGCGGCGACAGTAGATGTAGTAGAGATGGTATTGGCCGGAAAAGTGAATAAAAGCATTGTGCAATTGATTCAAAATCATGACATTAATGCAGTAGGTATTACTGGAAAAGATGGAAAAACGCTTAAAGTTAAGAAAAAGCTGGTAGATGGTGAAGACATTGGTTTTGTAGGAGAGATTACAAAAGTAAATACAAAGCTTATTGATTCTCTTTTGGAAAATGACTTCATACCGGTTATTGCACCTATTGGTACAGATGAGGCAGGAAATACTTACAATATAAATGCAGATTATGCAGCATCGGCTATTGCCGGCGCTCTAGAAGCAGAGAAGTTGATTTTTTTAACAGATGTAGAAGGTGTATTAAGAGATGTTGATGACACATCATCTTTGATATCAAAGATTGCTTTGGATGAAGTGGATACACTGATTAGAGAAGGCGTCATTTCAGGCGGTATGATACCTAAAGTAGAATGTTGCGTTGAAGGTATAAACCATGGTGTTCGAAGTGTCCATATTTTAGATGGACGCGTACTCCATAGCATGCTCCTTGAGATATTCACTAAAAAAGGTGTCGGAACTATGTTTTGTAAGTATTTTGACTAGGAGGTAAAGGTATGCATGATGAATGGATTGATCAAGGTCGAGAGGTTTTTTTACAGAATTATAAGCCCCTTCCTATTGTTATAGATCGAGGCGAAGGGAACTATATATATGATCATGCCGGTAAAAAATATTTGGATTTTGTAGCCGGTATTGCAACCAATGCCTTAGGTTACAGCTATGAGCCATTAAAAAAAGCTATGAAAGACCAAATTGATAAGATTACCCATTGTTCCAATCTGTATTATAATGAACCCGGTATTCGTGCGGCGCAGAAGTTGGTCGAACTAAGTGGTTTGAGTAAAGTATTTTTTTGCAACAGTGGTGCTGAGGCCAATGAAGCTGCACTTAAGCTTGGAAAAAGATACATCAATAAATATGTAAATGAGCATAAGACAGAAATCATAACGATGAAGAACTCTTTTCATGGCAGAACAATTGCGACGGTTTCGATAACAGGGCAAACCAAATATCATGAAGGTTTTGCGCCCTTATTTCAAGGGGTGACATACACACCTTTTAATGACATAGAAGCCCTTGGTAAAATACTAACTGAGAAAACAGCAATTTTAATGATTGAACCTGTACAAGGTGAAGGTGGCATAAGACCGGCAGAAAAATCCTTTCTGGAAAAAGCGAGAGCTTTATGCGATGCTTTGGATATCGTCTTAATATTTGATGAAGTCCAATGTGGTATCGGACGTACCGGAACTGTTTTTGCCTATGAACAATATGGTGTCAAGCCGGATATTGTAACATTAGCAAAGGGATTAGGTGCCGGTTATGTGATTGGTGCCATCATAGCCAATGAGAAAACATCTAAAGGCTTTGAACCTGGGACTCATGCTTCTACATTTGGCGGGAACCCATTATCCACAACAGCAACAAGTGTTGTACTTGATGCCCTCGTACATGAAGGCTTACTGGATCATGTCAAAGCGATGGGCGCCTATTTAGATACTTGCTTGATGGCTTTAAAGTCGCGTCATACCTCCATAATGGATGTTCGGGGTATGGGGCTGATGATGGCAATCGAGATGGAGCGACCGGTAGGGGATATCATTGCCATGGCTCTGGAGAAGGGGCTTATGCTTATTAATTCCGGTACACATATTATCCGATTTGTACCACCCCTTACAATCAAGCAGACAGAAATCGACGAAATGATACAGATATTAGAAGACGTGTTAACATATAAAGTGAGCTGATAATTTTTAGCGAGACTCTTCATTCAATGATGGCAAGGAGGAACCTATGAAAGGTAGATTATATCTAGAAGACGGTACGATTTTCGAAGGCGAGAGCTTTGGTGCAAATACGACCTTATTTGGCGAAATCGTTTTCAATACAAGTATGACCGGTTATCAAGAAATATTAACAGACCCATCTTATGGTGGACAGATTGTAACAATGACCTATCCCTTAATCGGCAATTATGGTATTAATGATGTGGACTATGAATCGGATAAGATTCAAGTATCCGGATTTGTTGTGAAAGAATACGCACAGGTGCCCAATCATTGGCAAAGTAAAAGGTCACTGGATGATTACCTAAAAGCCAACAACATACCAGGTATTGCCGGTATTGACACAAGAAAACTAACCAAAATCATTCGCAATAACGGTACCATGAACTGTATTATTACCACAGAAGAAATCACCCCCGATCTGGTTAGTAGATTAAAAAATTATCGTTTCCCTAAAAATATCATTGGGCAGGTGTCCTGTGATACAATTATAAATCATCCGGGAGACGGCATAAAAATAGGACTTATTGATTTAGGTCTTAAGAAGGGCATTATACAACAATTACAAAACCTTAACTGTGATATTACTGTATTTCCACATGATGTAACAGTAGATGAAGTGCTAAATCATAGTCCAGAGGTGGTCTTCTTTTCTAATGGCCCCGGCGATCCAAAAGATGCCAAGTCAGCCATTGAATTGGCCAAGAACTTGCTTGGACAAAAGCCGATGTGGGGTATTTGTCTTGGTCATCAGATATTAGCTTTGGCACTTGGTGTGGATACCTATAAGCTAAAGTTTGGACATAGAGGTGCCAACCATCCGGTTATTGACACTGAGACCGGCAAAGTGTTCATGTCCTCACAAAATCATGGTTACGCCGTGGATGAAAAGACATTTACAGAGCATATCAAAGTAACCCATTATAATGTAAACGATGAAACCAATGAAGGCTTAAGTTGTGATCAGTATAAGGTCTTATCTGTACAGTTTCATCCAGAAGAAGGGCCCGGTCCAGAAGATGCCCATTATATTTTTGAAAAATGGGTCAGCGGCTATGAGAAGGCGGTGATGACACATGCCTAGAGATACAAGTATTCATAAGGTTATGGTCATTGGATCAGGACCTATTATTATTGGACAAGCTGCGGAATTTGATTATGCCGGTACACAAGCTTGTAAATCACTAAAAGAAGAAGGCATTGAAGTGGTTCTGGTCAATTCCAATCCTGCCACCATTATGACGGATGATAACATTGCAGACCATGTTTATATACAACCTCTAACCTTAGAAGCTTTGACATGGATCATTGACAAAGAAAGACCGGATGGTTTATTGGCAACCTTAGGGGGGCAGACCGGCCTTAATATGGCGGTTGAGTTGGACGAAGCAGGTGTGCTTGAAAAATATAACGTAAGACTTCTTGGAACATCCTTAAAGGCGATTAATCAAGCAGAGGACAGAAAAAGCTTTAGACAACTCATGATGGATATTGGCGAGCCGGTACCAAAGAGTGAGATTGTTACAACAATGGAGGAAGGGCTAGCGGTAGCTGATTCTATAGGTTTTCCGATTATTATTAGACCGGCATTTACGATGGGCGGGCTTGGTGGCGGAATCGCCAAAAACATGAATGAACTTAAAGAATTTTTACATACCGGACTTATGCATAGTCGAATTAGCCAAGTATTACTTGAACAATCGGTTGCAGGCTGGAAAGAAATAGAGTATGAAGTCATGCGAGACCAAAATGATACGGCAATTATCATTTGTAACATGGAGAATTTTGATCCTGTTGGCATTCATACAGGTGACAGTATTGTGGTAGCACCCTCTCAGACATTATCAGATGAGGAATACCATATGCTTCGTACGGCTTCACTTAAGATTATTAAAGCTTTAAAAATTGAAGGTGGCTGTAACGTCCAACTGGCCCTAGATCCAAAATCCAAATCCTATATCGTGATTGAGGTCAATCCTAGAGTTAGCCGTTCATCAGCACTTGCATCTAAAGCAGCAGGCTACCCCATCGCCAAAATAGCGGCTAAAATAGCTATCGGCTTGAATTTACATGAGATTTCTAATGTAGTCACTAAAAAGACAAAAGCCTCTTTCGAACCTGCTCTGGATTATATTGTAACAAAGATTCCTAAATGGCCTTTTGACAAATTCGCTTATGCAGATCGAACCCTTGGAACACAAATGAAAGCGACAGGCGAAGTTATGGCCATTGATCGAACTTTTGAGAGTTCTCTATTAAAGGCAATTATATCTTTGGAGGGTAAGGAAACGGGTCTTAGGAAAGAGTCTTTGCTTAAGCTGTCCAAAGAAATGATTATCAAGATGCTGGATATAGTAGATGACCAACGCATATTTGTAGTTGCAGAAGCTTTAAGAAAAGGTGTTTCAGTTCATAAAATCAATGAAATCACGTGTATAGACAATTGGTTTTTAGAGAAAATCTATAACATAATTAAAATAGAAAAACGCTTATCCAGTGAGCCGATTACGGGAGAGCTACTTGCAAAGGCAGAGAAGATGGGTTTTACGGACATAGAGATTCAAGCTCTGTCCGGTAAAGATTATCGAATTATTGATGCTATACGTCGTGCCCATGGTATGTATCCGGTTTATAAAATGGTAGATACCTGTGCTGCTGAGTTTGAATCCTCAACACCTTATTATTATTCGACTTATGAGGATGAAGAAGAAAACATCATCAGTAAAAAAGAAAAAATCATTGTCATC
>PGZS01000305.1:0-1203 GCA_002841435.1 Firmicutes bacterium HGW-Firmicutes-3
TAATGATGGTATTTTAGAATCATATACGTGGATCCGTTCACCAAACACATCCATAATAATATTTTCCATCTCTTTGGTTGATTTTAGTTTTGGCGTATATTTTGTAATCAAAATTCCGCCAATCACCAATTTCCGATTGATGTGTTTCTTCTTAACTGTTTTAATCGTATTAAATAATGCTTCGATCCCTTTAACTGCCCAAAACTCAGGAGCAACAGGTATAACGACCATATCTGCTGCTGCCAAGGCATTGATCGGAAGCATAAGCAGTGAAGGCATACAGTCAATAAGTACATAATCATAGTCGGTTTTATACTCATCAAGAATTCCTTTGAGCACAAACTCTCTCATGGTTGCGTTCACCAGCTGAATTTCCACATTCGATAACTCAATATTCGAAGGGAGAAGATCAACCATTTCTTTATGCAAAATGACTTCTTCTTTAGCAGGAAGGTCTTCATCATAAATTGATTTTGTCATCAATGTCGATATGGTCATTTTCAATTCATCTGGTCTTTGCACCCCCGATTGCATGGTCAAGTTACCCTGGGAGTCCAGGTCGACCAGCAATACCTTTTTTCCTAATTTACCTAATTCCCATCCCAGGTTATAGGTCGAAGTAGTTTTTCCGACACCGCCTTTTTGATTAACTATTGCAATTGTCGTACATTTCTTTTCCATTAATATCCTCCAAAATTTTATAAAAAAAAGAGACTCTTTCGAATCTCTATTTACTTCGTCCACCGGGTGGAAAAAGTTCGTTATTAATTTTATGTAAAACACTTTGAGTAAAAGTCTCAGTTTCTTATTCTAGTCAATTGCTATTATTGCTTTCTGACGAAAACGATCGGTCAACTGGTTATAGCCGTTTAGTATAAATTTCACGATATAGTCTGCATCCACCTCTATATTTGTATTAAGTATGGCCAGACGAATCAGATCTTCATTGAGAACCGGGATATGATAGCTCTCTGTTATTTCATCGAACAATTCAAGAAAATCGTGAATAAACAGATCATTCTTTCTTTCAATATCTGATGGATAACCTTTACTGATTAGTGCAATATTATTATCAAAATTTGGAGCCATACTTAAGAATACTCCAGTTTCAGGGTCTCTTAGAAATCCATAATTTTCAGTATGACGATCCATATTAAAACAAATTGTATCTAAAAACAGAATATCCAGGTATTCTCTGGCCAT
>PGZS01000305.1:1335-2665 GCA_002841435.1 Firmicutes bacterium HGW-Firmicutes-3
ACTTCCAGTTGATTACCCAGCTTATATAACCACCATTGACCATTTTCCAGACGCCAGCACTTTTCAAAAGAACCGATATTTGTCAGTTCCGGTGTACGACTATTTATGATTTCAGGCCGGTTCACCTGATTAAAGCTGTCCGGATCTCCCAACAATGCTAAATTATCAAAATAATTCTGACTAAAGCGAACCTGATTATAATCTAAGCCTGTTTCTTCATCCAATTTGATCCAGTAAGTATCGGTGATCGTTGATCCATTGACTCGCATGGAAACTTCCGCATCATCAGCACTGGTCAATCTCAAAACCCGTTTTAACAATCGTGAATTAGTCCGGTGCCGATCAATGGCCCGGCTTTCCAGCCATTCAACTAAGCTACCATTTCGCTGTAAATATAAAGGCAGAAGACCTGATTCAATCGGAACAATGTCGTCATTGACGATTTGGGCAATTTTTTTATCTCGACTCATTAAATAACCGTTTATTGGCTTCATTCTCCACCTCATTTTGATATTAATACTAAACCTCAACGATAGAAACTATATTATAACATTCTTTCGCGTTGACCGCTTTAAGTTTTCATTACCACTAGTCAAAATCTGCTCCTCTCATCTTGATCAACTCCTCCATATGCGTCATCTTCATAGGTTCTACTAATCCTTCCAGTCAGCAATATCAATGGCTACTTGGTTAACCATAAACAGGTTCGTTTCCAGTGATTCATTGTAAAGCATGGTTTGAATGTATGCTTTTGAATTTACAATTCGATCCGTGATATTTTTAAATTTATGAATAATATTGTCAATATGAGTTGGCTCCAGACGCATTAGTGCTGCTCTCACCAACTCCTGGCATTTACTGTCGCCATTGACCACAGTTGCCGGCGCAAAATACATGTCCAATAAATTCATTTTAATATCATCGATAATTTGATCATTGACTTGTGATTCTCTATTCTCCGAAAACACTTTCGTTTCAAAGTAGAAATCAATCTTTTCAAATTCCGTCAATCCATCTTTCATGCTTAACTCTTTTTCAACCGAGACATAGTTTGACTGACTGAATAGAATCTCAGTATTACTTATATCAGTATTATTTATATTAGTATTATTTAGTCGTTGTTTTGACGGTTCCGGAATCGTTGTTTTGACGTGTCCAGAATCGTTGTTTTGACGGTTCTGTAACAAATCGCACTTATAATGCATCACATCCAACTCTGTGGGAGCTCTATTATTTACCATCATATTCTCAAGAAACTTACCAACATAAATCAAATTTGGTTTTTGTAGTCCCTGGCGTTTTTCCTCAACGAGACTTTTTTCTTTCAATT
>PGZS01000091.1 GCA_002841435.1 Firmicutes bacterium HGW-Firmicutes-3
TTTTATCTCTTGTTGATTCGTCGATTATGCCATCATTCGCTTCTACAATCCTTCTGAACTCTTTGACCGACTCTGACATATATGAATCCTCTAACATCTTAACTTCCTCAAAAAGGCTCATTGTTTCATCTGTTAATCGATTGGTTTCATAGCTAAATGTCGGTGTATTATTGACGCCGTATAACAACATGAACATATATTCTTTGTACCTCATAGCTAAAGGTGCCATATCTGGGGAACTTGGATACTCTTCTAATTTTTTTTCAATGTAGTAAGTTCTAGCCGCAAGTGTACTCCCACTGACAATCAAAGCTGCATCTGATGTCATAGGATCTAGAGTATCAAAGGCCAGAATTTCGATTAATGTCGCCATAGTAGCCGTATTATAGTTTCTATATTTGGCAAAAACAGTGAAATCCACCAGGTAATATAACATACCTTCTGAACTGGCCACATAATAGCCTTGGTCTTTTGCCGCTTCAACTATTTCTCGAACCTCTTGGTTCATGATTCGTTTTGGGTCCCTGCTTAATTCAATATACTTGTATTGCACCCGATCTGCTTCTTCAAAAAATGTTTCAAAAAATATGGGGTCATAAGCGATTTTTTCTAGATCCATTGAGTCATCATATATATTGTTATTCATACCGGAAATGGCGTACGCTACAAACTTGTCCCCTTGCTTGGGTGATAATTGCCTAATCCCCTCAAGGTATAATTCATATATTTCCTTGGTTGATGCCTTTTCTTTATATAATTGAACCATCCTATTGACAAGTATAGACTGCTTTTCCTCAGATACCGGTGTCTGTGTTAAAGTTTCTTCCGGTATTTGTTCTAGATATGCTTGTATGATTGCATCGTATTTATTTTTAGTTGGATTTGCCATCTCCGCTACCGGCGTTATTGGTTCTTCGACAGGCGTCTCTGATATGGGTATGGGTGTCTTTGGACTCTCAACACGTGTGCATCCTGTAGATATGAGCATTAACATAACAGACACTATGACTAAGCATTTTGAAGCATGATGTATCGTACTTAATATTCTTTTATTTATCACGTTACAACCCTCCCCTTCACAGTTAAACTATCAAACCCTCGGTTGATACCTCATAAAATAAACTTTATAAATGCATTTTACATCAATGATTTTTACTATACAACACAATATTCTTCTCAAAATAGACTTTATGCTTATCGTTCTTTATTACTATTATTGGTTAAAGGGTCAAAACTAAGTTTCACTAAATTCACATATATTGTATGTGAAAGTTCAACTATATAGTTTTGACACCTTAACCATTATTACAGTTACTTTCTAAACGAAACAATTAACATTTTCACTTGCAAATTCAAGGAAAGTTCTAGGTTTTCTCCCTGTAAGCTTGTAGAATTCGTCGGTTACCATCTTAGCCGTTCCCATTCTCGTCATGAAATAAAGGGCTACTGTTACATTTACATAGTTTTTATCAAATCCTCTTTTCTTAATGTAATCACTTCTATACTTTAAGAAGCCAGGTTTTTTATATGTTATTTTCTTCCCAGTAACCTCACTTAAAATTGCAGCTATTTGGTAATAATCTAAAGACTCTGGTCCCGTAATCGTATGGGCTGTATTTTTATATCTTACTGGTTCATGTAATAACGTTGCTATTGAAAGTCCAATGTCTACTGCATCAATAAAGCTCGTTTTACTATTCCCAGCCGGGATAAATATTTCATTTTTTTCTTTAATTTCTACAGAATGGATTCCTGATACATTCTGCATGAAAAAGCCTGGTCTTATATGGGCATATGGCACACCTATTTTCTCAATATACTTCTCTATCTTATGGTGCGGTGGTATGGTGTTTTTTTCAACACCCATCAAGGATAAAAAGGAAACAAGTTTTATATTATGGGACTTCATAGAGTCAATAAATGGATATAAATCCTCGGGCTTTCCAAGATGTGGGGGCCTCATTAGAAACACGCGGTCTACGCCTTTTAGTGCCTTATCAAATGTTTTCTCATCTGTAAAATCAAGATTAGTAGCATCAACTTCATTACCAAACAAATTCTGAATTTTAATTAAGTCAATATCTCCCGCCACTACTTGCTCTCCTTTTTTTATTAACTCTCTTACTACGTATTTACCTACATTACCTAATGCACCTGTTACTAATATCTTCATTGTCTTTTTTCCTCGCCTAGTATTGTATTTGCCTTTTGGATAAGCTGAATAAATAATTCGAAGTCAATATTACCCATTTTATCCTCTAGCATTGCTATGGCTTTAAAGTATTCATCATGTGTTGATGCAACTAATTCTTGTCCTTTCACAGTACTAGAAACAGTGTAACTTCTTCCGTCCGTTGAGGAAGGTACCTTAATCAAATAATCTTTTTTAATCAACTCATTGATCATTGCAGTCACTGAAGGCTTAGCAATTTGAAAAAAGTTACTTATCATCAACGGAGTAACTGCTTCATTTTGCTTATGTAAATAAATAAGCACGCCCATCTCACTGGATCTAATGGGCAATCCTTTTTTTACATACATTTGTAGCCTACAGAACATAGCTATTTCTTCTGCTGCTAAGATGATCTTCTCACGCATTATATTATCTCCTCTTATAGTTATTTATTTAGTTAGTTAGTTCAACTAACTAAATTATACGGTGTTAATTTTTAAAAGTCAATCTTTTTATACCTCATAGCTAAAGTCGCCATATCCGGGAATAACATACCTCCTTATGCCTATCATTTCGACACCCATTTATGGCGTTATCATTCTTTATTACTATTATTACAATTTCTTAATGTATGTTGACATTTTGGTCTAATGCTATTAGACTGTAGTTAGTCTACAATCATACGACAAGGAGAATTCATTATGAATAAATATAAACTAGGTGAGATGGAACAGCGATTTGCTGATTTGATTTGGCTTCATGAACCCATCCAGTCACGTCAACTTTCCGAGATATGTACTGAAGTATTTGATTGGAAACGCACGACAACTTACACCATGCTGAAGCGCTTATGTGATCGGGGTATTTTTCAGAATAGTAACGGAATGGTCCGTTCTTTAATGTCAAAAAATGAGTTTGGGGCACTACAGGGGGAGCAATTTATTGAGACTTCATTTGATGGCTCATTGCCTCAATTTTTAGCCGCCTTTACCCGCCATAAAAAATTAAGCAAAAAAGAAATTCTTGAAATCCAACAACTTATTGATGAGCACAAGGAGGTATAGCCATGTTTGAAAAATCACCAACCTTCTGGGGTCTTATGGTCACAACACTGGTTATCATCGTCATCGGAATTGGGTTAATAACGAACCCCATCAATCATGTTGATTTGCTGGATACTGACTCCATATACTTGAGTGAAGATCATCTAAGTAGAGTGACCTCTTGGTCAATCATTAACGAGGGTCAGAAATCAACATTTGGTGCATCAACTGTGCCTGATTTTGTAGAATTCATCGAAACACTACAAGTGCACAAAACAGAGATTTCTAAAAGTCGTAGTGGTGGTCGTGACACATCCAACCGAATTCAAATGGTTTTTAATGGCTTTTACGATGAAAGCCCCATGAACATATACTTCAACTTCAATTCAGACTATACGGAAATATGGGTTGACAATGACATAAAGCCCAGTTTCTCCTATAAAACCAGTCATCCATCCGTTGTCAAATCCTTTTTTGACAAACACTTATCCACTGCCTCACATTCAGTTAAAGTTGTCTCGGCAGATGATTTATGGCAAGCTCGCATACCCTATGTCGGCGATAATTCCGGTGTAAGTAAACTTCTTAACTTGATGCCTATCCCCTCAAGTCTTAGTCACAGCAGTATACAACTCTATACAAAAGAGGATGAACGAGGCTTAGAATGGCTATTAGATGGCGCCCAAAACACGAGCTATGATGAGGCTGAAATACAGCAAATAGCTGTGTTGCTCTTTGCCCTAATTGAAAACTTAGAAGACTTCTATGTGACAATAACTTCGCCTTCAGGAGAAATCACAAAGTTGCAGTATGATATCACTTGGGCAAATCAATTATTGGAGACTGATGTAAAAAGCTATGGTCAAAGTGTAGAGAAGATACAAGAACTTATTAATCTTAGTGCTCACATCAGGTAATCCATCCCTACTTGCAAAAGAAATTTTTTGACGAAGAATCTTTTGATTAGGTTGAAAAGAATAGGATTAAACAAAATGTCCCCTACTCCTATGAACTCAATGATTTTTTTATCAACTATTAATTAATTAGGGGAGTATATGACTAGTTTAAGTATAATATTTTATGTGTTGTTTGCAAGAAAATAATACAATTTGACAAATATTTTAGTTTTACTTATAATTAATTGATATAAGAGTCTGACGTGTTAATTTTCAATTAATCTGATGTGTGTATCTTTAAAGCCATATTTAGTAAGGGTTTCAAAAGGATATGGCGGAATAGGCAGATGCATCAGACTTTTTAGGAAATTAAACAAATTTTGATGTGTCTTTTTATATATCAAATCACCTAATATGAATCCTGCATTCCCGTGTGAAATATAACGTGGTATACTAAAAACCATTGATTTTACTGCATTTAGATGGTATTTTCTATTGAATTGCCTCCACCTACGTTACAATTGTAACGTAGATGGAGGCAATTCAATGAGTTTAGTTTATGTAGCAAGCAAAAAAAACGGCATCACATATGTTTACGAATCAACCAATTATTGGGACAAAGAGAAGAAACAGTCGCGCAGCAAACGTACACGGGGCAACTACCATGCGAACTACCAGCTCCACTGCCATACGACAATGACAGAATGGAACTATTCCCAAAAACGACCGTACAAAGGCGATGTAATAAAGGATAAGCGTCGAATGTATCTGCACATCTATTATAGTGGGGAAAAAGCCATTGCTCAGGCTGAAAAAGACATAAGGACTATATAATGCAAGAATTTCTTGGAGATTTAGGATGAATAGTAAGTAGTGAAGTGACATTTTTATTTGTATTATACTTAGCTAATTACAATTGACTCTGAAAGGAAACTTTTATGGTGGGTACAAAAAACGATACGTTCGATGAAATTTTTAGTGAAGAGTCTTTTAAAGGTGAAAGAACCCATTGGCTCATTCATTGGCTATTAAATGGCATTATTCTAATATTAAGCATGTTGGTTTATTTTGTCCAAGGTATTGTTGTCGGCAAGTATGGTATTTATCTGTCGTTATTTACTCTATCATATAACCTATTAATATCATGGTTTATAATTAAAAGAAAGCGTATTCCTTGGAATGGCTATGTTATGGTAAGCATCAATGTAATCAGTTTAACCATCTATAATTTTTGGGATAGCTATTATATATCGCCACTTGCACCTGTTACAACAGCAACTATCATGCTTTATCCGGTTATCATTTTTATAGCTTTCCTAAGAATGAATAAAAAGTTAATCGCCTGGGCTACTTTTCTTTCTCTTTTGTCAATGAATGGTCTATATATTTACTTCTATAATTCTTTCGACCCCTCTTTAATTACCAAGATTGTCTCTGCCGATCCGTTAGGTCAGTTCTATCGTTCCATCTATTTAGCCATGTCAGGTGCTTTAATCTATCAGGTTCCTAAAAGTCTGCTAAGGGTTTTAAAGACTCAAGAAAGACTTATACAAGAAAATATTACCAATAGACGGCTAGCACAGCACGATGCCTTGACAGGCGTTTATAATCGCCTATACTTTGAACAGCATTTAGAAAACTGTATCGAATTAGCCCATAAGTATCACTATAAGATTGCATTGTTATTTATAGATTTAGACGGATTCAAAATTTTGAATGATACTTTTGGACATGATGCAGGGGATTTTATTTTAAAAGAAGTAGCTACTGATTTAAGAAAAACACTTAGAGAAAGTGACATGGTTGCTCGTTTTGGTGGGGATGAATTTGTAGTAGTTATGTCACCACTGAATCATGATTATAAAGAAAGTGGATTTGAATCAAGGTTGTTAAATCAAGTGAGCCAAAAGAGAATTTTTAATAAAAAGGAATTAACAATTAGTGCTAGTATCGGCGCGGCCATTTATCCCGATGATGCAACCAATATTTCAACATTGATAAAGTGTGCTGATGCAGCAATGTACGAAGTCAAAAAATCAGGTAAAAATAATATTCGTTTTCATCAAAAAAGTTAGACACAATGTGAACAACCGCGTGGACGGTACTTCCGGTTCAAAAACAAAGTGCTACTGCTAGAATTTTTCTGCAGTGGCACTTTGTTTTTGAAGAAAAATCTAGCTGAGTCAGAAAGGGATTTTCTCCCCTGAGTACCAACCTTTTTTATCCAGTATTGCTTATCTAGGGAGGTTTCATCTGCGTATAGACCTGCTCTATTGATTAATTTTTGATTAGATTTTTTTATAAGGGTTGACAAATATTCATAAAGGTAATATGATACCTTTATTAGGTAATATATTACTCAAAGGAGACCCACATGTATGATCTAGAGAATATGGATCCACGCTATCTGGTTTTCGGCAATATTTTTCTACTGTCTAATCGACTACAGAATGTGATGGACCAAAATGCTACCGACTTAACGGCCAAACAATGGTTTGTCTTAATGATGCTTGGTATGTTTGATGATCCACCTACGTTAAAAGAACTTGCCGCAATGTGCGACAGCTCCCATCAAAATATCAAGCAGCTGGCTATAAAGCTAGAGAAAAAAGGCTTCGTACGTATTGAGAAGGATCTCAAAGACCGCCGTGCCCTTCGAATTACCGCTACACCAAAGTGCCAGGAATGGGAAGAGGAAAACCGTTCTTTTACCCAAGATTTTGTAGACACCATGTTTGGCACGCTTACAACCAATGAAATATCAACACTCAACCTAGCACAGCAAAAGATCTATACGACGCTTGCTACCATGAAGGAGGAAGAATAATGAAAACACAAGTACTCTACGCAACCATGACCGGACACAGCAAAAAAATCGCCCACGCTATCGCAGAGCGTTTGGGTAGCCAAGCTTATGATCTGAAGCAGAATCCAACAATACCTGATTGTGATTTGCTTTTTATCGTGAGCGGCATCTACGGTGGTGACAGTAAACCTGAACTTATAAGCTTTGTTAAAAGTTTGTCTCCTACACAAGTTAGAAAAGTAGCTCTCATTACCTCATCCACAAGAAATAGTGCACAAGGTAGTTTACGCCAAGCTCTAAGAGATACAGGCATCCAAGTGGCAACTGAGGAATATCTATGTCAAGGTGGTTTTTTATTCAAAGCCATGGGCCATCCTAACAAAGATGAGATTGAAGATGCGGTTACTTTTGCACAAAATTTAGTTAAGGAACCTGTTCTCTCTTAATTTACCTGAATGCTTACCCATAACCATAAGATGTTCTCTACCTAGTATGGCCGGATCAAGAAATGTATAGTTGCGTCGGTCTTTCATAAGCCCATCCACATGTATGCCCGCCTCATGAGAAAAAACCATGTCCCCTACGATAGGTTTGCTGACTTGAAGGGTTCGACCAGAATACAGTTCAACAAGCTTTGAGACTTCCATAATTTTTTTCATATCTATAGAAGTAACAGATCCTTCCATATGACTCAGTGCCACAACAATTTCCTCAAGTGGTGTATTCCCGGCTCTTTCTCCAAGGCCGTTTACGCTACAGCTTATAATTCTTGCACCTGCTTTGAAAGCTCCTAGTGCATTGGCCGTACCTAGACCAAAGTCATTGTGACCATGAAAATCTATCCCTAGCGTCTGGGATAATACGCTAGGTGTTATATTAAAATGACTTGCTAATCTCTTGGTAAGTTGTTGTATTCTCTCATAAGCTGAAAATGGATCCAGCACACTTAGGGTATCTGCATAGCGTATGCGCTTAACACCATAGGATATGGCAATGGTATAGATATGAGCCAAGAATGCTTCATCTGCCCTAGACGCATCTTCTGCACCGATTGAGACTTCAAGTTCATGTGACCGTGCAAACTCCAGTACTTTTTTATAGGCAGTTATAAGTTCTGTTCGGGTTGTTCTGAGTTTGTGCCTAATCTGTATATCCGATACAGGAACAGATATGTGTGCGTGTGTCGCGCCTGTAACCAGTGTTGCTTCTATGTCTTTGATACACATTCGGTTCCATGTCAGAATGTCTGCCTGTAGGTTAGCAGAGAGCATCTCGTAGATGACCTTCTGTTCTGACTTACCCATGACGGGAATGCCTGCTTCAATAATATCGACACCAAGACCATCTAGCTTTTTTGCGATGGTCATTTTTTCTTTATGGCTAAAAGCAACACCAGCTGATTGTTCCCCATCTCTTAAGGTTGTGTCGATAATTATTAATCTATTCTCTATCATTAAATCACATCCTTATCATAATTATAATCATAATACTTATAATAAAAGTCATCCTAATAACTTCAAAATACTAAAAGATATTGCCTAGATCATGTCATTTTCTTTTATTCAATCAACAGCCTTTTCACTACTTCACCGGATTCAAGCGCATCCATAATCTCTTCAACGTCATCGGCTGTCACTTTGCTATACCATGTGGCTTCCGGATAAACAATCACAATCGGACCCATGGAGCACATGCCTAGGCATCCTGTATTGGTGACCATCATATCCCCATCCAGTTCTCTCTCTTGAACTTCTTCAACAAAATTTTCCAATATTTCAAGCCCTTCATTTTGAGCACAAAATCCTTTGATCTCGCCAGTTAGTCTGGCACTTGAACATACAAATATGTGGTGTTTTGGTAGATTCATCTCTATTCTCCTTAGATTATCGTTATAGTCATCATTATATTAATTGATACTTAGATCATGTTTTTTTGGTGCTCTTAACTTACACTGCGACATCCGCCAAGTTTACCGACTGCGTCTGCTCTGCACTGGCTACAATGTAACATCTGTGGCAATGTGTCCATATTATCTAACCTTACTTGAAGAATCTCTTCTTTTGTTGCTTGTTCAAGGACTTCAAAAGGTGTATCAGCGACCGGTATATGACCCATGATGTTGGTGACACTGGCGCCCATAGCTTCTGCTTTTTCTACAATCTTGTCTATATGGTCATCGTTGATGCCTTTTAGATAGACAATGTTAACTTTTGTCAAAACATCCTTATCTTCTAAGTAAGCTACACCTTCCCATTGATGCTTTAGAAGAAGTCTCGCCCCTTCGATGCCAAAGTGTTTTTTACCATCATAGCGTATGTATTTGTAGATCTTAGCTGCAACATCTTCATAGATGGTATTGATGGTTACAGTAATATGCGTCACGCCCAGTTCGATAAGCTGGTCTGCATACTTTCTCAGTTTTAAGCCATTGGTAGATAAGCAAAAGACAACATCTTGATCATAGGCTCTTATATAACGCAGCGTTTCTTTTGTATGCTCCCAGTTCGCCAGTGCATCGCCAGGTCCGGCGATACCGACTACGGATAAATTGGGCATCTTCTTTTTGATCTCAATATATTTTTGAAGCGCTTCCTTGGGTGTTAATAGATCTGAAGTGACCCCCGGACGACTTTCATTGTTACAATCAAATTTACGATGACAATAATTACATTGAATGTTGCATTTGGGCGCTACAGGTAAATGCATGCGTGCATAATCATGGGCTTTTGCTGTAAAACACGGATGCTTTTCATTCTTATCTACTGTTATATCTGAGTTATGGTCTTTTAATCTTATGGTGCCTAAGAGATTCTTCATAATTTTACCTCCTTCATCTTGTCGCTTCATCGGCTTGTATGGGTTTATGGCTTTCTTTTTTGGGATAGTACGTCTGATACATAAGGTCACGATAGCCTTTATGTTTTTGATCTAGCAAATGGTTGGTAATCTCATCTAAGAATATTAAGGAACCCTTATAGCCCATTAGGTTTTTTCGCTGTGCGCCTACATGATCATGTACCGGAAATCCCACTCGAATAAAGTCAACATGGTCTTTTTCCCATATGAATTTCCCATCTGAAGGGCCCATCATGAGATTGACACCTTTTCGTTGAATGACTTCTCGAATGGTCTCATAATCCGTATCTTGAAGTATCTCAGCTTTTTGTTGATACTGATCCA
>PGZS01000306.1 GCA_002841435.1 Firmicutes bacterium HGW-Firmicutes-3
AACAAAGAAAGCGCTACAAAAAGCGGAGCCTATGCATTACCGTTCTTCTCTTGGTCATGATATCTATGTGGGTAAAAACAATTATCAGAACGATCTCTTAGCCACTAAGTTGTCTAATGGGGGTGACTGGTGGTTCCATGCCAAAGACATTCCCGGTTCTCATGTGATTGTCAAAGCGGATGGTCAGGAGTTACCGGACGCTGTATATGAAGAAGCGGCCGGTCTTGCTGCTTATTACTCTAAGGATCGTGAATCACCGAAGGTGTCTGTGGATTATACTTTGAAGAAGAACTTGAAGAAGCCAAACGGTTCAGCACCGGGTTATGTGATCTATCATACGAATTATTCTCTTATGGTTGCGCCTAGTCTTAAGGGTGTGACTTTGGTGAAGGATTGAGAAATTTGCCTTTTGTATGAAAGTGTATGTATTATGATTGCAAAGTGTTGGAATAATTGTAGGTAGTGGTATTTTTTTTAGATCGTGGTTATTATTTTAGATCGTGGTTATAATCGTAGAAGTCATATAAACCTTTTCCTTGCCTTACACTTCGTACGGTCAGCAAAAAAGCTTCATATGACTTCTTCTCGGTTATATGTCGTCATTTCGTCTAGAAAAGACAGGTCTCAATCATCCTTCCCTTTTGCATCCATGCAAAAATGAAGGACGTTCTACTTCCATGTAGAACTGTGATTGATCCCTGTCTTTTCTTTCCTCATTCGGGTTCGTATGAATTAAAAATTATTGCACAAAAATAGGGCTGTCTTTAGATTTTTCTAAAAGAAAACCCTATTTTATATTACTTTTATGTTGAGTAGATCAAAGCATTCTAGCAATATTTCACTACACAACAATTTATAGATTCCGTTAATAGAAGTTTCACTATATATAAAACATATTGGTTTGGGATCCTACGTAGTCGCTTATGAGTTCTTCTAAGGTTATGGCTGATAAGAGGTCTTGGATCTGTGATTGTAGGGGTTGCCATAGTTTGGTGTCTAACAGTTGGTTTAGATCTTTATTTTTGGAATCTGTGTCACCGGTGAGTTCTTCACCTTCAAGAGCAACGATGATGTCATAGGCGGTTATTTCATTATAGGGTCTTGATATGTTGTATCCGCCATGTTTGCCTTTTATACTGGATACCAGATTGTTCTTTTTGAGATCTGCAAAAATCTGTTCCAGATAGCGTTTTGACATGTCTTCTTTGGTATAAATGTCTTGTACGGTAGTCTTTGTGCCTGCGTCAAGGGCAATATAAATCATGATGCGTATGCCGCATCTGGCTTTATTGGATATATGAATCATCTTAGTATATATCCATAGATAG
>PGZS01000307.1 GCA_002841435.1 Firmicutes bacterium HGW-Firmicutes-3
TATGTTGTACCTACACCATTATTTTCAATCGGATAGCGACGCTATGATGAACCGTGTCGTTGACTTTTTCTGGGAATATCAACGATTTGATGATGGGGATTTTATAACACCCAAAGAGTTTCCTTATCATAAAAACCAAAGCTGTTACGGAAAACACACATGTTACTGGGGTGTAGTGAAGCTTTTAAAAGGACTATCTTTTATACCGGTTGAAAAACGATCAGATAAAGCGAAACTATTGTTACAGCGCTGTATTGATTTTGTTCTTAAGCATGAAGTGTGTTATAGCTCCCATAGTCCTTCAGAATTTTTGCATCCAAAAATCAGTCCATTAACCTTTCCTAACATGTACCGTGGGGATTTTCTGGAAATATTGTGGTTGCTAAAAAGGGAGCATGTAGTCGTCCCACAGATGCAAAGGGCCATAGAGTTGTTAAAAGAAAAGATGGACCAAGACGGTACTTTTCCTCTAGAAAGCCCAATAGTTAATCTGACAATCCCTATTGGAAAAGGCGAAAAAGGGCGTACCTTGGTTACCCATAGAGCCAGAATGGTTTTGGAAAAAACCTTCTGAGAAAGTTGTGCTTGAAACTATAAATACAAAAAAATATTATCTTGGAGGCATTATTATGGCACTATTATGGTGTACATTACATGTAAAAAACTTAGACGCATCTATCAAATTCTACGAAACTTTTGTAGGACTATCTGTGAACAGACGGTTCGAGTCACGACCGGGTATTGAGATTGCTTTTTTGGGTGATGGAGAAACACAACTAGAATTAATAGATGCTGGAGACGGCGATACATTCCCGGTTAGTGATCAGATATCGATTGGTTTTTCAGTAGATTCTGTGGACGATAAGATTAAGCAGTTAAAGGAAGCAGGGATTGAGATATATAAAGAACCGGTGCAACCTAACCCTCATATACGATTCTTCTATATAAAAGATCCAAATGGCATTAGTGTTCAATTTGCACAGCAAATGTAATCGGTTTTAGATATCTTAGAGGCCAAATCATAATTTTCAAAAATAAAGAACTCCAATCGACCATTATTACTAAATAACTTTATAATAAAATATATAACTGTTATAATTGGTTAAAGGCTCAAAACTTAGTTTTGACCCTTTAACCATAATTAAATGATCACAATTAAGAAAGGAGATATCTATGTTAAGCGAAAAACTATTAGCGGAATTAAATTTACAAATGAAGTATGAGTTCTATTCATCACATTTATACTTAGCCTATGCAGGATATGCATATAAAGAAGATTTAGAAGGATTTGCAAACTTTTTCATCGTTCAGGCTGAAGAA
>PGZS01000308.1 GCA_002841435.1 Firmicutes bacterium HGW-Firmicutes-3
CTTCTTAATTAAAGCAGCACAGATTTCCTCAAGAGGATGAACCGTATCAATTTGATTTAAGATGGTCATATACTCATGCATGTCCCCACCTTTTATAATTTCATCCAACTCTTCAATAAAATCAGTAATCTTTGAAGCATTGACTTCTATATTTGTTGGGATAGATATTTTTTCTATAACCGTTTTAGTATAACTTGTGATATCTCGAAGTAACCGACGATCTCCGGTACTGACAAGCGTGATAGCTCGACCCTCTTTACCAGCTCGTCCACTTCGACCGATTCTGTGAACATAATAGTCCGCTTTATCCGGCACATCATAATTAATAACGACATCTACATTCTGTATGTCAAGACCACGCGCTGCAACATCCGTTGCTACAAGAACATTGATTTGAGAATTGTTGAACTTCTTTAGAACATCCATACGCATTTCCTGCTTAAGATCGCCATGGATTTTATCTGACGGAAAGTTTCTAAGCATTAAGGCATCACAGACATCGTTTACTGTTGATTTCGTATTACAAAAAACGATACAACGGCTTGGCTTGTCAACCTCTAAGATTCTTGAGATAGCTTCAATTTTGTGACTTCTTTTCACTTCAAGATATTGTTGTGTAATCGTATCAGCTGTGATCAACTTAGACTTTACTTTTATGAGTTCAGGATCTTTTTGGTAGTTTTTTGTAATATCAATAATACTTTGTGGCATGGTTGCAGAGAAAAGGACCGTCTGTACATTCGCCGTATCCATGTTGCTAAGCACCTGCTCGATATCTTCTCTAAAGCCCATTTTAAGCATTTCATCGGCTTCATCAAGAATCATAGTATGAATATCATCTAATTTAATGGTACCTCTGTTAATATGATCTATGGTACGTCCAGGTGTTCCTATAATAATTTGTGCCCCTCTTTTAAGTTGAGTAATCTGTCTGTAGATTGGCTCACCACCATAGACTGCAACTGTTTTTACATTTCTCATATACTTCCCTATTTTATTAAACTCATTTGCAACCTGTACCGCCAATTCTCTTGTTGGACATAAGATGATTGCTTGAGGACTCTTCACTACAGGGTCTACTTTTTCAAGTAGCGGAATGGCAAATGCAGCGGTTTTTCCTGTTCCGGTTTGTGATTGACCAATAAGGTCTTTCCCTTCAAGAAGTATAGGGATTGCTAACTCTTGTATATCCGTTAACTGTTCGAAATTCATGTCCTTTAGTGCTTTGTAAATTGAATCTGATAAACTTAATTCTGAAATATTATTCATGTTTTCCTCTTTCTAATGGCACATATGGATCCATCAAGAAAGTAACATA
>PGZS01000092.1 GCA_002841435.1 Firmicutes bacterium HGW-Firmicutes-3
GGAGAAGGAGGGATTTGAACCCTCGCACCGCGTAAACGATCTATACCCTTAGCAGGGGCACCTCTTCAGCCACTTGAGTACTTCTCCAAACTGAATTGTCTTTTTCAAGTATAAAATCATAATCTACTTGATTAATTTAATTGTAATTAACGCTTTGTTTCACAGGCGCAAGAGTAATTATACTAAAGCAATGGACGCATGTCAATACATTTCACCAAGTTTTTTACTATAATAAAATTACAGCTAAAACCCTATAATTCAAGGCTTTTTTGTGTTATAGGTATATCTCTACATATAGTAGGAGACACTAAGTAAGTGTACTATATATAGAAGAAAACAAGATATCGAATTCATAGCAATATCTTGTTTTCTTGGTTTTCTTATTTTTCAGAAAAATTGATTCTATCGTTGACCTTTGTCATAAGGTTCGCCTGCAGCCTTTGGGCCTACCGCTTTATTACTAAATACAACCAATGCAATGATGGTCAAAACATATGGTAATGTTTTAAAATATTCCATCGGTAACTTTGACAAAAAACCAATGCTGGTTGAATAAATACTAAGAATCTGTGAAAAGCCAAAAAACAAACTTGCACCTAACAGACCTAGAGGTTTCCACTTACCAAAAATCAATGCCGCAAGAGCAATGAATCCAGTACCATGAATACTCATAATAGTAAACTGAGTGTCTTGGGTTAATACCATAACCCCACCACCAAGTCCGGCAAGGCATCCGGATAAAATAACACCGATATAACGCATCTTATAGACACTGATACCCATGCTATCGACAGCATGAGGATGCTCACCTGTTGCTCTTAGTCTAAGTCCAAAGGGGGTTTTATATAGAACATACCAACTAATTAGAACCAAAGCTAATGCCAAAAACACAGTTGGGTACATATTCGTAAAGAAAATTTTCCCAACAATTGGAATCTCACTTAACCCACTATAAGTTCTTTTAACAAAACCTTGTCTAAAAGTTTGTGTTCTTTGTTGTCCAAATATTATTTGAGATAAATAAATGGTCAAACCACCTGCCAGTATATTAATGGCTGTTCCTGATATAACCTGATCGCTGCTTAAATGTATGCTTAAATATGCATGAATAACGGATATAAGGCCTCCGGCCAACGCACCAATCAGCAATGACAACCATGGTGCAAAACTAGTTGTACCTTCTAAAAATACTATGGTCGTGGCTGCTGTAAATCCACCAATCATCATCATACCTTCAAGCGCAATATTTACAACACCGCTACGTTCAGAAAACATACCACCAATCGCTGTTATAATAATCGGAGTTGAATAAATTAACGTCAAAGCTAACATCGAGTAAAGTATCTCCATTTACTTTGCCCCCTTTATACGTTTTAGAATAATTTTAATACCATTTTGCATCGCCACAAATAGAATAATCGTAGAGCTGATGATAATCGCAATATCTCTTGGTATACCGCTGGATTGCATAACCGGCTGCGCGGCGCTTAAAGATCCAAACAGCAAGCCCCCAAATAAAGAACCAAAAGCGGTATTCCCACCTACAAGTGCAACGGCTATGCCCTCAAATCCATAATTCTCAAAACTTCCAAGTACCCTACCATAACCAAAAGTACCAATGGCAATGACTGTTCCGGCCAGACCAGAGAATGCACCTGCAATTGCCATGGACAACGCTGCATTACGCTCTACCTTCATGCCTGCATATTTGGCTGCATGTGGATTATATCCTACAGCTTTTAGTTCATAACCAAAGGTCGTTTTCTCAATAATATACCAGAATATGAAAATAGCTATAATAATAAGGATGAAACCCCAATGCAATCTGGATCTATTTGTCATCTCTATTAAAAAGTCACTTTTTAAAGTAGCTCCTGCAGGCAATGGCATAGATTTTACATTGTCGCTACCTGGTAACTGCTTTAAATAATAATTGGTTAAATACAAGGCGGTATAATTCATCATAATTGTAACAACAACTTCATGTACATTGAATTTCGCCTTAAGTATGCCCGGTACAAATCCCCATATAGCACCTGCTAAAGTACCTGAAAGAATAACCACCGGTAGCAATATAAATGCTGGAAGGTCTAAAGTCACACCTGCTGCTACAGATGCAAAAGAACCGACTAAAAGTTGTCCTTCTGCACCGATATTAAATAAACCCGTTCTAAAAGCAAATGCTACAGAAAGACCTGTCAGTATAATTGGCATTGCTGACACAAAATACTCTCCAATATATCTGGAATTAAAAACACTTTTTCCAGTCCCAATGCGGCTGATATCAATCCCAAGAACCCCTCTAATTATAGAAGTAAATAGCTTGATTGGATTTTGTCCTGTTAGGATTAGGATAATTGATCCTACAAAGAAGCCTAAAAAAATGGCAGTTGCAGGAATGACAAACTTATGATTCTTCTCATTTGTGATGAAATCGATAAATTTCTTCATAATCTAATCAACTTTCCCCTTTCTTGAACCGGCCATCATCAAACCAAGTTCGTTCTCATTTGTTTTTTTTGCTTCGACAATGCCGACAATCTCACCTTCATATATAACTGCAATACGATCAGATAGATTTAATACTTCTTCCATCTCTAGGGACATGAGTAAAACCGCTTTCCCACTATCTCGTTCTCTAACTAAGCGTTGGTGAATATATTCTATAGCACCCACATCCAAGCCTCTTGTTGGCTGAGCTGCTATCAAGAGCCTTGGAGAACGTTCCACTTCTCTGGCGATAATAGCTTTTTGTTGATTCCCTCCAGACATAGACCGTGCACTTGTAATACTGCCTTGCCCACTTCTGATATCAAACTCATCAATTAAAATGTCAGAATGCTTTCGAATAGCCTCTGGTTGTAAAATCCCTTTCTTTGACAAAGGTTCTTGAAAATAACTTTGAAGGGCCATATTTTCTTCTAATGAGAAATCTAAAACCAGCCCATATTTATGTCGATCCTCAGGAATGTGTCCGATGCCTTTAAGGGTTCTCTTTCTAACTGAATCGTGAGAAATATCTTGGCCATCAAATAAGATCTTGCCGGATTCAATTTTTGTAAGTCCTGTAATACCTTTGATGAGCTCAGATTGACCATTACCATCAATACCCGCTACACATAATATTTCTCCTGCTTTTACTTCAAGATTAAGATTTTTGACCGCCATAAGATTTCTTGAATTCTTAATATTAAGGTTTTCGATTTTTAAAACGATATCAGAAGGTGTAGCCGGTTCTTTATCCACTTCAAAACTAACTTCACGTCCTACCATCATCTCAGCCATCTCTTCTTCTGTGGTATCAGAAACCTTAACAGTTCCAATATATCGACCTCTTCTTAGTACCGTACAATGGTCTGCTACCATGGATATTTCTTTAAGCTTATGGGTAATGAGTACAATAGATTTACCCTCTTTGACCAACTCACGCATTATACCCATTAATTCCTTGATTTCCTGAGGTGTTAAAACTGCTGTGGGTTCGTCAAAAATTAAGATCTCTGCATTCCTATATAGCATCTTTAAAATCTCTACTCTTTGTTGCATGCCAACTGTAATGTCTTCGATTTTAGAATGAGGATCCACTTTTAATCCATATTTTTGACTGATTTCTAATACCTTTTTTGCCGCTTTGTCAATGTCTATACGCCTGAAAGATTTAGTAGGCTCTAAACCTAAAATAATATTTTCAGTTACTGTAAAATTATGGACAAGCTTAAAGTGTTGATGCACCATACCAATTCCATTTTTATTCGCTACGTTTGGATTACTGATATCAACTTCTTTACCATGAATTTTAATGGTTCCTTTTTCTGCCTGATATAATCCGAAAAGTACACTCATTAACGTCGATTTTCCTGCACCATTTTCTCCGAGTAAAGCGTGAATTTCTCCCTTCTCAACCCGTAAAGTTACATCATCATTTGCTTTTATGCCTGGAAATTCTTTAGTGATATTCAGCATTTCAACTACGTATTCCATAACACATCTCCTGTCTAATTTTTAATAAGTCAAAACTATATAGTTGAACTTTCGCATACAATATATAGTTATGAATGTATCAACATAATCTATATATTGTATGTGAATTTAGTGAAACTTAGTTTTGGCCCTATAACCATACTTACTTCTGTAAAATAAAGTTATGAAAACCTTTTTGCCTCAAGTGATTACCGTAAGCTAAAAATTCTTTAACCGTCATAATAGCCTCACCAACTAAGGCTTCTTGCTCTTTTTTTAAACCTGTTATATGGGCTCTTATAAGTCTATAAGGCACTTGAGGGTAGACCTCTAATCGATCAGCGACCTGATTTAATGTATTTATTTGATCCATATGCTTATTTAGAAGCACCGTCCTAACCTCAATAACTTTATCTATTTCAAGTAGCCTTTCTAGATTTTTTAAATGAGTCTGATCTTTTACACCACATAGATGCTCGATGCTATCGACTGCCTTGATGTCCAACAAAAACCCATCTACAGCATTAATTAATGGAAATATTGCATCAAAGTCAAAGAATCCGTTAGAGTCAATATACACCGTTAACCCGAGCTTTTTGATTTTTTGGGCCAACTCAGTCAAAAAATCAGCATATAAGGTAGGCTCACCTCCAGAGAAAGTTACACCTCTTATATATGGACGATAACTTACTATCTTAGCCATTAAATCGTCTTTGGTAAATGCATTTGTCTTTGGTGTTGATTGATATGGACATACCACTATACATCTATCACATTGAGTACATTGACTTTCATCATATACAACTAAACCCGAATGAATACTCAAAGCTTTGCTCGGACAATGCTCCACACAAATGCCACAGTGTCTGCATATTTGAATCGTTTCACTGTTGTGGCAATAGAGACAATTTAGCTGACAGCCTTGAACAAAAATACTGCACCGGTTACCTTCTCCATCGACATTGGAGAAAGGTATAATCTGATTCACTAAAATCTTCTGATTCACTCGTAAGTCCTCGTTTGTCTATTAAATACATTTGCATTATTATTGGTGCCACTACCAAATATATCCGTATCTCTTAACACAACTTGATTATTATTAAATCGCTCGACATCACTGCGTTTTACCAAATAACCCGTTACTCTAATTAAATCAGAGTTCTGTAAATAGGTAGTAATGTAACGGTAGCCTTCAGAAAATGCACCTTGAATAATATCAAGAAGGGCTTCTAAATGATCTAGATAGGTTTGATCGAATGCATACAAGTCGCCGGTTCCAGATTTAAAATATTTATGAAAAGATGCCGATTGAGCTAAGTGAATAGGTAATATAGGCTCTTGACCTACTTTAATACGATGTGCCGGTGTATTGTCTCTATCTTCCGGGCTTAAATCCGCGCCTACTTGTGCGTGAAGCAGGTAATGGCCATCTGTTCTTTTTAGATAGGGTGCTTCATGCTGACCCACAATATGCTCGAGTTTGGATAAGATATTATGACCTATGTCATCGCCTCGTTCTGATTGTCCAAAAGTCTCATGAATACCTTCAAGTTTCAATAATTCATTAACCGCGTCTGCTAAACCGACTATACCAAACATAGCCGTAAAATTATCCTGATTGATAAAACCTTCTTTAGTTAAAAAAGATGTTTCAAAAAAATTACTTTCTTCAACCATGAACTTAATACGCTTGTCCATCATGGATGCCATGTTTTGAGCAACTTCAGGCAATATTATATCAATAAAATGTTTTGTTGAAGTCGCTTTCTTAACCATTGTACCAAGTCTTAGACGTAAGAGCGTATAGGCACCACCTGCTAATGGCAGTGCATTATAGCAACTGACAATACCATGATTGCCAACATCCTTTTGATACATAACTTGATTACTAAAGGATGGTTTTGCCGCAAGCAAACATGTTTTAACAGCTTCAAGGGCAAAATCTTTTGATGTTAATTGTGCATCGTATAATAGTGTTAAATTTGGTGTCGGGTTCTGTAGTTCAACCACAGCTTTTAATATTAAATGACCGGCTTTTGTCTCGACCGGACCAATATTTCCATGACAAAAAGAGTCAACAATGGTTTTATCTATATGGTTTAAAAATCTTTTAATTTTAATATAATCCGATTCTTCGTCACGAATAAAAGGATCTATGAGTTGATCAAGTCTGCCAATATAGACAGGAAATGATGTGATGGATGGAACATGACTATAAAGAATTAAGAGTCCGTCAAGGAGTGTATCTATGTCGGTTGGCGGTTTGATATCTAGGAAATCACAACCATTCTTGACAAATATTTCATAATCAGGAACAATGTATCTGGGCCTGTAGGGTAAATAGCCTTCATTAAGATCACAAATCATATTGTTTTCAATATAAATCATCTCTTCATCTGTGTAACCTAATGACGCCCTTGGATCGACAAGTCTTTCTCCAATATTTGCCATTGAAAAAAGCTTTTGTTGATATGTCATGTTGATTGCAGAAGCTGTTGATGTCAAATCATTAAGGACTGATCTCATATTTTCACCTCGTCATCTTCAGGGTTAATCTACTACATGGATTATTACAACAGTATGATGACCATTGCTACTTAGACTTCTAAGTGGCAATGGTCATCATGCTGTGAGCATGATGAAGGAAGATAAAAAGCCAAGACTAAATCGTCTTGGCTTTAATAAGCAAATGAACTATTTTAAACGATTTGGTATTACCGGTACTTCAATTTCACCAGCAACAACTTTACCTTCATATGTCTTAACTTCTTCCACAACCGCATCCGTTAAGTTTGGATTAGATTCTGGTATACCAACACCTTGATTCGTCAAGTCAAATACTAGGATTCCGCCACCTGGGAAATTACCATTATAAGTCATTTCTGCTACATCATGTGCTGCTACGTCAACACGCTTCATCATAGATGTTAATACAGCTGACATATCGCCTTCATAGATACCATCTTCATATTGATCTTTATCAACACCTATCGCCCATACATCTTCTCCGTTTGTACGACGGTCTCTAGCTTCTTTTATAAGACCATTTCCAGTACCACCAGCTGCGTGGAATATAACATAAGCACCTTGATCATACATTTTTGCTGCTAATGTTTGTCCAATTGGTGCATTTGAAAAGTCGCCTGCATACTCAACTAAAACTTTCATGTTAGGGTCAACAGCTGCAACACCTGCTTCAAAACCAGCCTCGAATTTTTGAATGAGGTCAAAGTCCATACCGCCAATAAAACCTACAGTATCTTTTCCAGCTTCTTGAGCTTTTAAAGCTGCTGCAACACCTACAAGGAATGATCCTTGTTCTTCAGCAAACACAGCACTGGCAACATTAGGTTTATCTGCAATTACCATGTCAATGATCAAGTATTTTTGATCTGGGAAATTCGTTGCAACTTCAGTTAAAGCAGCTTCAAATAAGAAACCTGGTGCTATGATGATGTCCAACTCTTCGTCTGAGAAGTTTGAAAGATTTGGAATATAGTCTGCATCCGAATCCGATTGAAGATATTTTGTTTGAGCACCTGTTGCTGCTGCAAATTCAAGGATACCTTCCCAAGTACCTTGGTTGAATGATTTGTCATCAATACCACCAACGTCTGTTACAAGTCCTACTGTAAAGTCTATAGACTCTACAGGTTCTTCTTCTGGTGTTTCTTCTGGTGTTTCAGTCACCGGATCAGTGGTAACCTCTGGCTCATCTTTTGCACAACCTGTTACAAGTGCCAATGATAAAATCATTGCTAGTGCGAGTACGATTGTTAATAATTTCTTAAACATAATTGACCTCCCTTTTTTTAAATGCATTTTATTTTTACATATATAACCAAACCGGTGATGCTTCTAAAAAAGACTTATATATATCTGAATGTCTTTTCTCAAAATGCATACTTAATTCGGCTATATAATTGGAACACATAATCATTCTTCTTAAATTATTAGGGTTAAAATGCCAAAACTATAAAGTTGAACTTTTACCTACAATATATAGTTATGAATGAATCAATATAATCTCTATGTTGAATGTGAGTTAGAGCAACTTAGTTTGGACACTTTAATCATCTATGGAATATTTGTATATGTTTCCTACAATTGATAATAAGAAACGCTTGGTATTAGTATAATTTAACTTGTAAGTTGATACAACATAATATGTCCTAGGCATGTAATTATTTAAGTACTTACTCATTGTTTGTTATTCTATACTTCACTTTTTCAGACTTATATAAATCATGACCTTCACTATCAATAACGACTATGCATGGGAAATCTTTTACAATGAGTCTTCTTAGTGCTTCAGTTCCCAAGTCTTCATAGGCTATAATTTCTGAAGACACAATTTTGTCCGAAATTAACGCAGCAGCACCACCAACAGCGGCAAAATAAACTGCCTTATTTTTAATCATAGATTGAATAACGTCTTCATTTCTATCTCCTTTACCAATCATACCACTAAGTCCGGAATCTAGCAACTTCGGCGTATAAGCATCCATACGATAGCTAGTGGTTGGCCCAGCTGATCCTATAATCTCACCAGGCTTATTGGGAGATGGGCCTACATAGTAAATGACAGCATCCTTAATATTAAAAGGCAATTCTTCACCTTTTTCAATTTGTTCTATCATTCTTTTATGACCTGCGTCTCTTGATGTATAAATTTCTCCGGATAATAATACCTCATCGCCTGCTTCTAATTTAACGATTGCTGTTTTATCTAAAGGTGCTGTTATTTTTTTTGTCATAAAACCTCCTATATAACTTTTTTTGCATGTCGTGTTACATGACATCCAATATTAACCGCAACAGGAAGTCCGGCTATATGTGTTGGAAATACTTCTATATGAATCCCAAGAGCGGTTGTTCTTCCACCTAGTCCTTGTGGTCCAATACCCAACTGATTGATTTTATCTAACAGTTCAATCTCTAAATCCTTAACATAAGGAATAGCTGAGTGTTCTCCTACATCCCTTAGTAAAGCCTTTTTTGACAAAAATGCTGCTTTTTCAAAAGATCCACCAATGCCCACACCTACAATCATAGGTGGACATGCATTCCCACCTGCTAGGTCTACTGTTGAAATAATTGCTTCCTTAGCACCTTCTATACCATCTGAAGGTTTTAGCATATGAATGCGGCTCATATTCTCACTTCCGAATCCTTTTGGCGCTACTTCTATAGTCAACCTATCACCTTTAACAAGATCATAATGAATGATGGCAGGTGTATTATCACCTGTATTTATTCTGTTAAATGGATCCCTGACAATGGATTTTCTAAGAAAACCTTCCTCATATCCCTGCCTGACACCTTTTTGTACTGCTTCTTCTATTAATCCACCTTCAAAGTATATTTCCTGCCCTATGGTCAAAAATATAATGGCCATGCCTGTATCTTGACATATGGGCATTTTTTTTCTACCTGCAATTTCAGCATTTTGAATGATTTGATCTAATATGCCAGACCCTATTGGTGATTCTTCTGTCTTTTTACTCTTTATTAGTGCATCTCTAATATCATCGTTACAATAATAGTTTGCTTCCATGCATAATTCTTTTACTGTCTTTGTTATAACTTCTACATTAATTTTTCTCATTATTGCTCTCCTTCATGAATACCTACTTATCTCCTATTTTAAAGCCAAATCATAAAATGGTCAAACAAGAAAAGAAGCTTTGCTTCGTTATGAGCTCTGCTCATATTTCTGAATGGTTCGATAGGAAAGGTCTTTGACGTATTCTGCCATGTTTTTAGGCCAAATACTATAATATGACTTTACTTGAGAACAAAAAACGCAATCTATATAAAGATTGCGTTCATTATTGTTTTTATTGCTATTTTTCTTTTAAAACTTTATTAAATAAGGCCATTATTTGGTCAAATTCATCTTCTTTAATAAACGCTTGTGGTTCAATCCTTTTGTTCGTATGAATCACTATGCCAAGTTGTTGTGCTTTCAATAAGGATTCTCTGGCCCAACTGCTAATATTGGTATGATCTTGGTATTGATTGAGTTGATCACTACCACTTAAAGAGATCCTGGGAGATTTCTTTTCATAGGCTTTAATAAGTATGATATAAGCTTGTTCTTTTGTAATGTTTATTAAAGGTCTGAAACTCTGATCCGGAAAACCGGAAATCAAGTTTTCTTGACTTGCTGTATAGATATAGATGCTTTCTGTTGAATTTATATCAACATCTTTAAATTCAAGCTTTAAGGGTTCTTGTAATGTGAAGCCTAAAAGTTGATTCTTTAAAACTTTTTCAACAAAAAGAGCTCTCGTCAAATATCTGCTATCCATAGCTTTTATAACACTACTCGTTGTTGTAAACTCAATAGTTTCATTAACATACTTTAAAGATCCGTTATCCAGTCGTAAGATAAAGCTGGCTTTTACTTGATAGGTTGCATTCTGATCATAAGCTTCAAGTGGTAATAATGTTATGGTATTTTTTAATTGATGCAGGTCTGTTGGAAGTACAACTCTATGACTTACAGATTTACCATTGTCTTTTCGTACTATGGAACTTTTTAAAGAGGTTACTTTTTCCACGGAATTGCCATAATATGTTACCGTAACCGGCAAACCAAAGTTACCATTCGTTGTTGTATTCTTATAAATCAGTGCATGCGAATCCCCTTGCCATTTTAATGGGACATTTTTTAATCCATCATATGGATAGATGACCAACTGATCTTCAGTTCGTACACTACCACCTAATAAGTATGTAAAGTAATTATTTTCTTTATTCATACCAATGTCTAAGTACTGATTGTCTAGTAATACAATTCTGGTCACAGGGTCATTAATTAACTGATTGTAGCCTTCCATATAATTATTCAAATCTTTTTTTACAAACTCATAGACATAGGCTTTATTATATTTATAAAAGTTGGCTCGATCCCATGGGTATCGACCTCTAAAAAATAGTTTTCCTGCTTGTTCCATACTGGTTAAAGTCTTATTATGATTCATATATTTTGAATGTGTCAAAGCCATTTCTTTTAGAGTTGTATTGACTCTAAGTGGCCTTAATGACATATTCTCCCTTGAGATATTGATGGCATTTACAGTTCTTTCAATCTCATCTGCATCAATTCTAGATTGAATATTTACAGCACTCGCATATGACTTACAATCTATAGCTATGATAAATATTAACATCCATATAATGATTCTCTTCATGATATTGCCATCTCCTAACTCATAAAAATACAATTCTATTCATATTATTATATCAAATGATGATGTCAGCCTCATTACAATGGTATTAAAGATATGCGTCAAGATGATCCGAATTTTTCGGCAAAACATAAAAATGCCTTTATAGAAAAACTATAAAGGCATTTTTACGTTTAGTATTTTTAATTCTCTGTATTGCTATCTTCAACTAATTCTGATTCTATTATATCGGCTTCATTAAAATCATTCTTCAAATCTTCATCTATAACCACTTTAATTCTTGCAATACTCGCTATTCGAATATCTTTCTTAAAATTCATCAACTTCACACCAGAGGTTATTCTTCCAAGTCTGGAAACATCACCTACACGAATTCTTATGACAATGCCTTCCGTGGTTATAATGATCATTTCATCACCTTTTCTAACCGCTTTCATACCTAAGACATTACCTGAACGTTCGCTGATTTTATAGAACTTGACACCCTTACCGCCTCTATGTTGAACGGTGAACTGTTCCATCTTAGTTCTCTTACCAAGTCCACCTTCTGAAACGATAAGCAAATCTGTTCCTTGAGATATAAGTTGCATACCTATGACTTCATCACCTTCATTTAAATTCATACCTCTGACGCCTTGGGATGTTCTTCCTGTTATACGAACATCTTTTTCATCAAATCGTATACACTGACCATATTTTGTTCCTAAAATTATTTCTTCATTGTCATTGGTCAGTTTTACCTCAATTAGATTATCTTCATCCTTAAGACCAATTGCAATTAGCCCATTTTGTCTTATGTTCTGATACTCCAAAATTGAAGATTTTTTAATAACACCTTTTTTTGTTGCCATAACGATATAAATGTCTTCCTCATAGGATTTCAAAGGAATAACTGCTGTTATTTTTTCACCTGGGTCAAGTTGCAAAAGATTAACAATGGCTGTTCCTCTTGCTGTTCTGCCAGATTCCGGTATTTCATAGGCTTTTAAACGATATGCCTTACCTTTGTTGGTGAAAAACAGTAAGTAGTGGTGAGTGGAAGTAAGGAAAATGTCTTTCACAAAGTCATCCTCCATGGTTTTCATACCTTTTATACCTTTACCGCCACGATTCTGACTTTTATAAGTATCCGTAGGCATACGCTTTACATAGCCAAGCCTAGTCATGGTAATAACTGTATTTTCCTTTTTAATAAGGTCTTCCATATCAATTTCAGAAGAATCATAGGTTAATTCAGTTCTTCTTGGATCTGCATATTTTTCTTTAATAATGAGGATTTCCTCTTTTATTTTTTGATAAAGCAATTTCTCATCTGCTAGTAAGGCTTTTAATTCTTTAATTGTTTCTTGAAGTTCATTAAACTCACCTTCAAGCTTTTCTCTTTCAAGGCCTGTTAAAGCTCTAAGTCTTAAATCAACTATGGCTTGAGACTGTACTTCTGAAAAACCAAATCTCTCCATTAGATTTAATTTCGCATCCGCTGTTGAATTAGAAGCACGAATAACTTTAATAACTTCATCAATGAAATCAAGGGCTTTAAGTAACCCTTCAAGTATATGAGCACGCTCTTCCGCTTTTTTTAGATCATACTTGGTTCTTCTTGTAACCACATCCACTTGGTGGTTTAGATAATGTTCAAGCACCTCTTTTAGATTAAGAACTCTAGGCTCATTATTAACCAACGCAAGCATATTAATCCCAAAGGAATCCTGTAACTGTGTATGCTTATAAAGCTGATTTAATACGACATTTGGATTGGCATCGCGCTTTAATTCAACAACCACATGCATACCGTTTCTGTCTGATTCATCTCTTAAATCCGATATGCCGTCCATTTTTTTCTCTTTTACAAGATCAGCAATCTTCTCAATAAGTTTTGCTTTATTAACTTGATAAGGTAATTCTGTAATAACAATTCTGTTTTTTCCACCTGACATCGCTTCAATATTAGCTACAGCCCTAACCTTGACAATACCACGACCGGTTCTATACGCTTGCTCAATACCTTGACTACCAAGTATTATGCCTGAAGTTGGAAAATCCGGTCCTTTAATAATTTCTAAGATCTCATCAATATCCGTATCTCGTTCTTCGATAACTCTATTGTCAATAATTCTGGTAACACCATCTATAACTTCACCAAGATTGTGAGGTGGTATGTTCGTTGCCATACCTACAGCGATACCAGATGCACCATTAACCAATAAATTAGGGAACCTGGCAGGCAATACCAACGGCTGCTTTAAAGATTCATCAAAGTTTGGACCAAAATCCACTGTGTCCTTACCTATATCCGCTAATAATTCCATGGCGATTTTACTCATTCTTGCTTCTGTATAACGCATTGCTGCTGCGCTATCCCCATCGACTGAACCATAATTACCATGACCGTCTACGAGCATATACCTATAAGAAAAATCTTGGGCCATTCTAACCATGGTCTCATAGATAGAACTGTCACCATGAGGGTGATACTTACCCATCGTATCACCGACAATACGAGCTGATTTTCTATAAGGCTTATCCGGTGTGAGATTTAACTCACTCATAGAGAATAATATACGTCGCTGTACTGGTTTTAAACCATCTCTAACATCCGGTAGTGCTCTTGATGCAATGACACTCATCGCATAGTCAATATATGATTTTTTCATTTCATCTTGAAGATCTACCGATATGATTTTATCAAATTGATTGTTATCATCCATTCATGTTTCC
>PGZS01000309.1 GCA_002841435.1 Firmicutes bacterium HGW-Firmicutes-3
AAATATACCTATTTCATTAACACGTTCCTGAATGGATGTCAGCATCGTTGTCAGCACCACTAGAACTGAAATCATGAGTACCACCAAAGACAAGGTCATTCCAAATAGTTCAAACTCCCCTATGGATTGATCCCGATAGGTTGCCGCTTGACTTAAAGGAATGGCTCGACTACCCGGCAAGGCTGTTTCTACGCCCATAGCAACCTCTTCAATCGGACAGGCATTACAATAAGCAGACAACTCAAACATAGAAATATCATCGCCACGTCCCAGCAAGTTTTGTAAGCTATGAAGAGGTGCAAATATGAGTCCATCTTCTTCGCTGCCTACCGGGTCTAGTACCCCATATACACGAAAACTTTTATCCATAATGGTCACAGTATCGCCTTTGGCTACCAGGAAATTGTCAGCTGTTGAAGCACCCATTATAATTTGATCATCTGCCAGTTCAATCATGGATAAATCAGAACCATCGATCGTTAACCATGGTTTTTGTGTGAATTCACTGTTCACTTCAATTCCAGCTATTAAAACATCCTGATCCTCTATTTTTACCACATCAATAAGCTTGGGCGATATGATGTTCACATAGATACCAATCTCCGATGCTCTTATTGCCTCAATATCTGATGTCATGAGTTGTGATACTTTATCCGGTATAACAATAGCATTCGCACCAAATTCATCTATTCGATCGCCTAAATCCAGTCGCATCGCCTCAACAATTTGGATAAAACTCACCATAGTCGCTACACCAACCATAATACCAATCACCATCAACATTGCTTTGCTTCTTCTTCTAATCAGATTACTGAAAGCTATTTGCATTAAACTCATTTAACCACCTCAGCTTTTTTATTAATTGTGCTTCTTGATATATATGTACTTCATAATGGCATCCGTATGAAAGAACTTCTGCTTCTAAAGTGTTCGGATCAATATCACTGTCATAGTTGTTGATATAATAGGTGATGGCCAAATCCCCTAACGATTCTTTGCTTTGATTATTATCTGTGCTGCCATCAAATCTATTGCTAAGAAACACAAACATCATGATTACGAATACAAAGCAAAGAAGCACAGATTTATAATCTATATTCTTGTTCGCCATACTAGCACCTTGTTTAGATCAATTATAATCTGTCCATCATCAACAGTGGGCTCCATATACTCCGGTGGATACTGACCACAAACAATGGCACCTTTAATAAATTCATGGGTTTCAATATCATAGGTGGTTCTACAAGTATCACATACCAGTGTTTCACCTGCTAAGGAGAAAGTTCGTCCACGACAAGGTTCACAC
>PGZS01000310.1 GCA_002841435.1 Firmicutes bacterium HGW-Firmicutes-3
GAAAAAGAACAAAGGGGCTTAAAATAAAGAGCGGCATTGGATGAGGTGGCAAGTATGCAGCGCCGTATTATCAACCGATAATGCCCAAGCCGAAGAAAAGAAAAAGTGATTGATCAGAAACGGTGAAAGACCCCCAAAATATAGCATTTCTTGCCGTTGGAATGTTGCTTTTAGCAGATTCGAATCAGTTGCAATGCGTGTATCTTTCAAATTGAATCATCTCAGTCGGAAGACAAAAAACTGCTATTGTGTGATAGCAGTTTTTTTGATTAATCCTTCTTTTCATCAATTAAAGTAGACAATTCACCCTTTTCGTCAAGTTCTTTAAGGTCAGAAAAGCCGCCAATGCAGGTATCGCCGATAAAAACAAAAGGGATACTGTAATGATGGGTTTCTGCCTGCAACTGATAGCGAAGGTCATCATTTTTGAAGATGTCGACATCTGTAAAGGCAATACCTCTGTCATCAAGCAGTTTTTTGGCACCATTGGAATAAGGACAAAACGGCCAGGTGTACAGTTTTATTTCTTTTTTCATGGGTCTCCTTTCTTGACATAATCAGGAATCACTTTGATGTTATTATTCTACCCACCGATGACTATTTAAAACACCAAGGTATTTCGGTCAAAATTTCGGGAAATAATGGAGACTAAAGAAAACTTCGCAATTGGTTGAGACGGAAACATCCTGGCGGTGGTATAATGTAAAAAAAATTCACGAGTAAAACCAATTTGAAACAATGAAGATTATATAGACATGGATTAGGAGAGCAACGGGATGTTATTTAACGAATTTGGAAATAAGCAGAATAAAGCGATCATTCTCATCCATGGATATGGTATATCCTGGAGAATGTGGAAACCTCAAATAGATGTTTTAAGTAATGATTATTTTGTTATTGTGCCGGTATTGGACGGACATGACATAGAAAATAAGTCGACGTTTACGACGGTTGAAAAAGCGGCTGCCGATATAAGTGATTATGTTTACAAACATATGGGAAACATGTCTTTGCAATTTGCGGCGCATCGCTGGGTGCTACAATTGTGGTTGAGATAATTTCTCAAAACAGACTTGAAATTGATAAGGCAATTGTTGATGCAGGGCCGATCGTTCCAATGAATAAATTTCTGTTGGACTTGTCTGTAAATTATCGAATAAGGCAAGCGCATAGCATGAAAAAAGGAAGCAGGCTTTTGAAGAGTCTACTAAATCGAACCTTTTATCCCCCGGAAATGGTTGATGACGTTTTTCGAATTGGGGCAAATATGACAGATCAAAGCTGCAGAAATGCCCACGTGTC
>PGZS01000093.1 GCA_002841435.1 Firmicutes bacterium HGW-Firmicutes-3
GCCAACCTCTGCAATGGATAATTCTGTTCCTAATGATTTAGCTATGTTGATTGCCAGTTCTTGGTTTGCGCCTCCTGAAAAAACTTTAATGCCATCATTATTTCTGATTACACTGGTCATTCATCTTCCTCCTAGGTTCATGCATTCACGTTATCTGTTTCTCTTAGCCCAATCCTCAATGTTTGTTTGTCTTGTTCTTGCTATACCTAGTGCGGATTCCGGTACATCATGGGTTATTGTCGATCCAGCAGCTGTGTAAGCTCTGTGATGTACAGTGACAGGAGAGACAAGGTTTGTATTACAACCTATGAAAGCTTCGTCCTCGATTGTCGTTCTATATTTGTTCTGTCCATCGTAGTTCACCACTACGGTCCCACATCCAAAATTGACGTTCTTTCCAACATCTGCATCGCCGATATACGTAAGATGAGATACCTTAGTTCCGTCACCAATGGTTGCGTTTTTGATTTCTACAAAATCACCTATTTTTATATTTTGACCTATATTTGAATTTGGACGTATGTAAGCATACGGTCCAACAGTGGTATCATGACTAATCTTACTCTTTAATACCGTAGACTGCTCAATAATGACTTGGTTCCCAAGTTCGCTGTCGACTATTTTAGTGTTCGGTCCTATTATACACCCTTTACCGATTTTTGTATGACCTTCTATAAAAGTATTTGGGTAAATCTCCGTGTCCGGACCAATCGTAGCATCTTTACTTATGTAGCACTGATCAGGATTTATCATACCAACACCCTCAAGCATCAGTGTCTTATTGATGCGTCTTTGCATAATCAAACCTGCTTCAGCCAGTTGTACTTTTGTATTGATGCCTAGAATCTCATCGCTTTCTTCAGTGATCAGCACTTCAACTTTGCCACCCATATCCATAATAATCTTCATAGCGTCGGGAAGATAATATTCACCTTGAACATTGTCATTGGTCAACTTACCCAAAGCATTCTTTAGTGACTTCGAATCAAAGCAGTACATGCCCGAATTGATTTCACAAACTATTTTTTCCTGCTCAGTTGCATCTTTATGTTCTACACTTTTAAGAAATAATCCATTGTGGTCTCTTATAATTCGACCATACCCTGTAGGGTTTTCTACAAAAGTGGATAAAACGACGACATCACTTGACGTTGACGTACAATGCTTAATCATCGCCTTCAATGTATCGCTTGTGATTAAAGGTGTATCTCCAAACAAAACCAACGTCTTTCCATCAGCGTCCAAAAAATCCTCTGCCATCATAACCGCATGACCCGTCCCAAGTAGTTCTGTTTGCTTAGCATAGACCACATCGTGAGAAATAGCAGCTTCAACAACGTCACTTTGATGACCTACTACCACACATATCTCTTCTATTCCTGCTTCTTTAGCAGATTCTATTACATAGTCCACTAATGTTTTCTTTAGAATTTCATGAATGACTTTTGGTTTATTGGATTTCATTCTGGTTCCGCCACCGGCAGCCAAAATGATGGCCTTGATTTTTGACAATAAAGACACCTCTTTCAATTTAACATATAATTAATACTGTCCGTGGTACATTTTACACTAGAAATAATATATGTTCAAGGATTAACTCAATAAAAAAGCACTTCTAGATAGAAGTGCCAAAAATCATTCCATTTCAGCCATTTCTTCGTACACTTCGCCTTCATCTAATGAAATGGTTTCGTATTTTTCAAGTATAGACTTTTGAATTCTATCCCGAGTAATGGAGTTAATGGGATGTGCAATATCTCTAAACTCTCCATCCAAAGCTTTCCTACTTGGCATTGCTATGAATAGACCTTTTTCTCCTTCGATTACTTTAATATCATGTACAACAAACTCATTATCAAAGGTAACCGATACCACTGCCTTCATTTTTCCCTCTTTAGTAATTTTTCTTACCCTTACATCTGTAATCTCCATGTGTACCCCTTTCCATAAGTAGCTCTGACTATAAGTAACTAAACTGTCCACTTTGCTCCTAACACTAATATCATACATATCTCTATCTCGTCCTATTATTACAGGAAAATATTAGTGTTAAGGGCCATTACTCTGTAAAATCACCACTATAATTATTATAGTATATTATCAATAGGATGACAACTCTTTTTCTTTGTTCCTTTAGAGTCATATTCCTTTATAACCCTTGATTTTACGCGTTTTTACTCTTGTGGTATGGTTACAGGACACATGGACTCAACTATATAAATCTTCATTGGTTTTTATTATAATAATTTTGCCGTCTTCACCTTTCACTACAGTACCTTCACTAAGGTTGCAATGGCTGTCAATAATGGCGTTTTCGATATGACAATTATCACCGATATACGTTTCATTTAGGATAATGGCATTTTTAACCACAGTATTTCTACCAACGAACACCTTTCTAAAGAGAAGCGCATCTTCAACACTACCGTTAATGATACTGCCACTTGAACATAGGCTATTGGAAACCTTAGACCCATAGTTGAATTTTACAGGCGGTTCATCCTCCACTTTGGACATAATATTGGGTACTTTCCTAAAAAAATCGTCTCGAATAGTCTTATCTAGAAAATCCATATTGGTTTCAAAATAAGATTCCACACTTGCAATACTTCTCCAATAGCCTTCATGGATATAAGCATAGATCTTTTTTTGCTTTCTGTAACGTACGATAATATCACTTACAAAATCATGACGTTCTTCTTTAGCACAGCTTTCAATTAATTCAATGAGCAACCTTCGACGTATAATATACATACCTGTAGAAACAATGTTTCCCTCAGGCTCTATCGGCTTCTCTTCAAATTCAATAATTCGGTTATCCGAATCCACCGTCGCAATACCAAACCGGTTTAACTCGCGCTTGTTTTTTTCTTCATAACAAATCATTGTAATATCGGCTCTTTTTTCTATGTGATATTGTAAGACTCTACTATAGTCTACCTTAGCAATACCATCACCCTGTGCGATGATGGCATAGGGCTCATGGCTATTTTTAAGATAGCTTAAGTTCTGATAAATGGCATCAGCTGTACCTCGATACCAGAGGCTGTTTTCATTAGTCATATATGGCGTAAAGACATATAAACCACCATGCTTCCGACCAAAATCCCACCATTTCGAAGAGCTTAGATGCTCAATGAGAGATCTTGAATTATACTGGGTTATGACTGCTACTTTATTAACGCCGGAGTTGGTCATATTACTTAATGCAAAGTCTATCGAAAGATAACTTCCGGCAATAGGCATCGCTGCTAAAGCCCTATTTGTTGAAAGATCTTTCAATCTTTCATTTTTGCCTCCTGCTAATATAATACCCAATGCTCTCAATCTGCACCCTCCTCTGAGATTAGATTTTTCCCACTTGCTAATTTGTTATCAATAAAAGAAGCATAGGTTACAGGACCGTCTATTGCACAATTTTTACCAATTTCAATATTAGGTGGTATGATTGTCTTCTCACCAACAACAGATATACCCGAGTAATAGATATGAGGTTGTTCCTCATTTATGATATCCTCTCCCACACCTATTTTCGTATGTGCACCAATAAGTGCTTCTTCAGCAATAATGCTTTTAAACACCTGCACGCCTTCCCCTACCACCGCACTGTTCATAATTATTGAGTCTCGAATGACGGCATCTTTCTCGATGATGACATTAGACCCGATGACAGAATTATAAACATGGCCGTAAATTTCAGCACCTTCACCTAGAATACACATTTCAACACTGGCTCCACTTGCAATAAATTGTGGTGGCTGTATGGCATTCTTCGTATAGATTTTCCAATAAGACTCATAAAGGTTGAACTCAGGAACCAAATCAATAAGTTGCATATTGGCTTCCCAGTATGCTTCTAGTGTACCCACGTCTTTCCAAAAGCCATCAAACTCATAGGCATACAGATTATAATTTTTATTTAGCATATAAGGTAATATATGCTTTCCAAAGTCACTGTCCTCATGAATCTCTTCAGATAGAATAAGGGCTTGCCTGAAAGCCTTCCACTCAAATATGTATATACCCATGGAAGCCAAATCACTGGTTGGATTCTGAGGCTTTTCTTCAAAATCAAAGATTTTACCATCTTCTTCAATTTTCATCAAACCAAATCTATGGGCTTCTTCCATTGGCACTCTATAGACTGCAATGGTAACATCTGCTTTTTTCTTTTTGTGATAGTTTAGCATCATTTCATAATCCATCTTATAAATATGGTCTCCAGAAAGAATCAGTACATATTCCGGATTATAATAGTCAATATATGGGATATTTTGATAAACAGCATTGGCCGTACCAGTATACCAAGCATTTTTATCCTTGCTTACATACGGCGGTAATATGGTGACACCACCAAAATTCTTATCTAGATCCCAAGGTATTCCAATACCAATATGCTGGTTCAATAACAAAGGTTGATATTGTGTCAATACGCCAACTGTATCAATCCCTGAATTAATACAGTTGCTTAATGTGAAATCAATAATTCTATATTTGCCCCCAAATGATACTGCCGGTTTTGCTACATGGGATGTTAATATGCCTAAACGACTACCTTGACCGCCGGCTAATAACATTGCAACAATTTCTTTTTTCCTCATAAATACGCCTCCCTTCTTATGGCTCTATGATATCACATTTTTTTTATTTTAGGGTCTAATTTCACAGACAATTTTTTATAAAATCGGTTAACTTGCTGTTTATTTTTTATACCTTATCATTCCTTTGACAAAAACAAAAATGCTCCGACTCGTTATTGCAGCTTATCACCAAACTGTCAATCACAAAGGGAGCATTCACGTGAGCAAAATCCATAAGATCTTTACTTAGATGGGGTCATATGAATGATTTTATTTTTTTCATCAATACCCTTAAAATCAATTAAGGAATAATAAGACTGAATGAGCTTCTCTTCTGATGTAATTGTAGACATCATAACCGCAACGCCTACCACCTTAGCTTCAAACTCCTTCATAAAGTCTACAACACCTTTTGCTGTGCCTCCTGCTTTCATAAAGTCATCTACAAATAGAACATTGGCCCCTCTCCTAATGGATTTGATAGGCATGGACATGGTTTTAATATTTTGTTTGGAGCCGGTCACATAATTCATTTGTAAGGTGGTACCTTCTGTTAATCTTGCTGACTTTCTAATGACGACGATTGGCTTATTTAAGATTCTTGCCACAGCCAAAGCCAAAGGTATTCCTTTCGTTTCAATGGTCACGATATAGTCGATTGAAGTATCCTCATAATGAGAAATAATGCATAAAGCTATTTTTTCAAGCCACGAAGGGTTGTAAAGAATATCGTTCATATACAAATAGCCCCCAGGTATGATTCTACTATTTTCTGATAGTTTATTGCATAAGTCCGTTTGAACTTTTTTAATAAACTCCTTATGGACAAGTGGCAGATAGTAAACCCCTCCGGCTGCTCCTGATATAGAATAAATCTTACCCAGATTGTACTTCTCAAAAGATACTTCAATACTCTTTATATCTTCACTTAACGTTGATTTAGCATGGTCTAGCATCTCCGAAAAATAGTTCAGTGTAAATATCTGAGATGGGTTCTCTATTAAGGTTTTTGTAATCAAAGCAATACGCTCTGTCTTGCTGATTTTTTTATTCATCATTTATCCTCTAGTTCTATATTCTTTAAGGAGATTCTTATATTCCATATTATAACTTATAACTCCGAATATTATAAGCCTTTTTCTCTAAAATATTCGACTCTTTCATATTCTTGAAAAAGAATGTATAATATAGAAGAATCTATTCAATGGTTAAAGTATCATAACTATATAGTTGAACTTTTACATACAATATATAGTTATGAGTGTATCAACGTAATCTATATATTGTATGTAATTTAGTGAAACTTAGTTATGACACTTTAATCAATTATGGCTATTAAAAATTAAATTTCTACAGATTCTTAAGGAGAAAAAATGTATAAAATTAACCTCGAGACACCCATACATGTTCATTTCATAGGCATCGGTGGCATAAGTATGAGCGCATTGGCTCAGCTATTACTTGACCGCAACTTTAGAGTAACCGGTTCAGATATCAGTAGTAATAACTCTATTAAAAAATTAGCATCTATGGGTGCACATATTTATAAAGGTCACCACGAAGATCATATAACCTCTGATATTGATTTGGTTGTCTACACTGTAGCTGTCAAGCTGGATAATCCCGAAATGGAAAAAGCAAAAAAAATGGACATACCCATCATAGATCGTGGAACTTTACTTGGTCAGGTCATGGACGGTTACGAAAACAGTATTGCAGTAGCCGGTACCCATGGAAAAACAACCACTACTTCTATGATTGCTCATATTCTAACTTCTGCAAAAAACGAGCCTACGGTTATGGTCGGTGGTATCCTACCTTTAATAGGTGGTAATGTGGCTGTCGGTAAATCCCCTTTTTTTGTAACAGAAGCCTGTGAATATTTCGATAGCTTTCATCATTTTTTTCCGAAAATAGCCGTCATTCTGAATGTGGAAGAAGATCATCTGGATTACTTCAGAGATCTTCATCATATCCATGATTCTTTCCATACCTTTTTGGAAAATACGAAAAAAGATGGTACCGTTGTCATCAATGCTGATATAAAGGATTCTGCACAAGTATTAAGAGGTACAAATAGAAAGATTCTGACTTATAGCTTAATCAACTCAATGTGTGATTTTTATGGCACAAATATTGTATATAACGCACTTGGTCACGGCGCCTTTGATGTCATCTATAAAGATCAGTCGATTGGTCGATTCCAAATATCCGTACCCGGTGATCACAATATCAGCAATGCACTTGCCGCCATAACAACCGCTTTAGAACTAGGTATTGACCTAGCGTCCATTACTTTAGGTCTTCTTGCTTTTACTGGGACACATCGCCGTTTCCAATACAAAGGCTCTCTTGGTGGTGTTCATGTTGTAGATGATTATGCGCATCATCCCACCGAAATAGAAGCCACAATTAGATCAACTGCTAATATGGACTTCAATAAGCTTTGGATTATTTTTCAGCCACATACCTATACCAGAACAAAGGCTTTTTTAGATGATTTTGCAAAGGCTTTAAGCTTAGCTGATCATGTTATTCTTATGGACATTTATTCTGCCGGTCGAGAAACGGATATTGGTGATATCCATTCGCGAGATCTTCAATCTAGGATTTTGGCCTATGGTACATCTTGCGAATATTTTCCTTCTTTCGACGAAATTAGCTATCATATTTTGACCCATTGTATCCCAAATGACCTGTTGATAACCATGGGCGCCGGAGATGTCTATTTACTAGGAGAATCTCTCTTAGATTCATAGTTTTCCACATTGTCCACAGAGTTGTTCACATATCGTACAAAAACAGACTTGCATAACTAGTTTACATAATGTATAAGTTTGAAATATCTGAACACCTCTATTTTACTGGGTTTAGCTACCATTTGTAGTTATATTACCCAAGCGTATAATGTTATACACCATCTTATCCACACTTTGCACATTTATCATACCTCATTAACGTCTTCTTAAGAAAGCCTTTATTTATAAGGCTTTTTAATATTTTTTTCCTATTATCTCTTGACTTATTGTCCATAGTTCTATATCATTATACTCCCCATAGTATAATACATGCTATGATGGTATAATAAAAATGAAGTTATTCACATAAGTGGTTTTGGTTTACATAATGTGAGAAAGGGTTCCTATGAGTCAAATTAATTTGTTATCTCAAAACATTCATCAACACACTCTCATAAATAACCTATTCATTGATCATTATATGCCAAAATCCAATGGTGATTATGTGAAAGTCTATTTGTATTTACTTAGGCTGATTTGTAGCAATCAATGTGCTTTTACAACCAAACAAATCGCAAAGCAATTACATCTAATTGAATCCGATGTCATACGTGCTATTAGTTACTGGGACGAGCTTAAAGTCATTGAAGTTCAGTATGAAGATGATCAGATCGTCTCTATCGGTTTATTAAGCCTTGAAAAAACGGAAGAAACTGTTATTTCTTCTGATAAGCCCATAAAAAATAAAGCCAAAGCCTCAAAGCCTAAGCTCTACGAGAGACCTGAGTATACCATGGAAGAGATTGCAGCTATAGCAAGTCAAATCGAATTCCAACAGCTTATATATATCACAGAAAAATACTTGGGTAAGCAATTAACTCAGGTTGATGTCAATATTTTAGTCGGTTTTATGGATTGGTTAGGTTTAAACATAGAGGTTGTAGAATATTTGATTGAATACTGTGCATCCAACGATCATCGCCATATGAATTATATTGAGAAAGTGGCCATGGATTGGTCAGATAAAGGCATACGCACTGTAAAGCAGGCGAAAGATTTAACGGAGAACTTTAATAAAAACTATTACAAGATCTTCAAAGCTTTAGGCTTATCCAGCCGGAACCCTACACCGGCTCAGACAAAGATGATGGAAAAATGGTTGGTTGAATACAATTTTGCAATCGAAGTCATTGAAATAGCCTGTGAGAAGACTATTGAGGCCATCAACAAACCTGAGCTTAAGTATGTGGATACGATTTTGACCAATTGGGAAAACAAAGGCGCAAAATCCATTAATGCAGTAAAAGAATTAGATGTACAATTCAAATCCGGCCAAGCCGACAAGCAAGCTACCAAAAAGGAAGTGGCACCAAAAGCCAATAATCGTTTTCATAATCATAACCAACGTCAATACGACCATGATCTGATTGAGAAGCGCATGCGACAGATGATCGAAGTCGAAACCGTGGAAAAGAGGACTTAATATGGGTCTTACAAGGTCACAGTTTAAACACATCCTAAATATCATCGACCAACGTCGTTTAAAAAACCAGCAGATTCATTATGCCAGAAAAGATAAGGTCTATAAAGCTTACCCTATACTTCAGAGCATTGATGAGCAGATTTCATCCCAATCTGCTTCATTTACACGACAGATTGTGGAAAATCCAAAGCAGCGGCAGGCACTCCTGACTGATCTGCAAGAAAAGATCAGCCATTTATCTTTACAGAAAAAAGAAACTTTGCTAGATGCAGGTTATCCAAGTGATTACCTAGCACCAATCTATGATTGTGAGGATTGTAAAGATACCGGATATATCGATCATGCCAAATGTCATTGCCTCAACCAAGAAATCATCAACTTTTCCTATGAGCAAAGCCATTTAAATGCCATTTTACAAAAAGAAAACTTTGACAATTTCTCTCTTGACCATTATAGTAGTGAAGTAGATAAAAATATTGGTAAATCACCAAGAGAGATTGCGGCCTTTAATTACAAAATCTGTTACAGCTTTGCTGAACATTTTGACACAAAATACAACAATCTCATTCTTTACGGTCAAGCCGGTCTCGGCAAGACTTACTTATGTAACTGTATTGCAAAAGCATTACTAGATACAGGGCATACGGTTATCTATCTGACGGCTTTTGGTTTGTTTAAGCTTCTTGAGACTTACCGCTTCCATAACGAGGAAGGCCATGTAACATTAGACGAGATTCAAAATCTCTATCAATGTGATTTACTCATCATTGATGACCTTGGTACTGAGATTAACAATGCTTTTACCACGTCTGAGCTGTTTAACATCATCAACACACGCATGCTGGACAAAAAGCCTGTTGTCATCTCTACGAACTTACCACCAAGTGCATGGAGCAACCAGTATACCGATCGTATTGTTTCACGAATTTATGGTAATTACTTATCTGTAGGCTTTATCGGATCTGATATACGCTTACAAAAGTTTTTATAGATCTTTTATTTGCACGCATAGTTCAATTGGATAGAGCGTCTGACTTCGGATCAGAATGTTGTGGGTTCAAGTCCTACTG
>PGZS01000094.1 GCA_002841435.1 Firmicutes bacterium HGW-Firmicutes-3
CTATAGGAGATAAAACTAAGCCACAGCGCCTAAGTTCATTATAGTAAAAATAAAACAAATGAGCATTGAATTTTACTATATGTTCATTATACAAGGAGAGTATACGATGAAGCGATTCTTAAGTCTTTTGGTGCTTGCTGCACTTTTTATAAATCTATTTGAAGTCACAGTTTTTGCAGGCAATCAAGCCAATGAACTGTACCTTGAATATGACCGAACGGTTGTTAAATACGATAACAGATTAGTCACGGTTGTCATTAACGAAAAAGAGATTAAGACCGGTGATATGCCGGCAGTCATTATTGGTAACAGGACATTGGTGCCGGTAAGAGAGATTTTTGAATCCGATGCATTTGGTGCTAAGGTGGAGTGGAACAGTAAGACAGAAGAAGTATACATAACTTATAGGGATCAATTCATTGTCTTAGCAATTAACAATAAGACAGCATTTGTTAATGGAAAAGCCCATGAATTGGATGTCCCGGCTAAGTTGATTCGAGATCTTAATAAAAACCATCCAAAGACCATGATTCCCCTTAGATTCGTTTCAGAAGTTTTAGGTTTTGATGTGGCATGGGACAACGGCAGTTATACAGCTATGTTGACCAACGATGATCTGGTTGTTGACGTACCGGTTATACCTGAAGTCATAGTACCCGTTCCGGAAACAAATGATATTACCGGAGATAAGCTGGAAGGGATATCAGGTGAGGGTGCAAATAGAACCTTGCCGACAGAACTGAAAAATTCACCTGTTCATTGGTCGGCAACAGGGGAACAGATGGAAGGCATTTCATCGAGTAAGAATTCTATAGCCCTAACATCAGAAGTCCATCCCGAGACAAAGATTACAGACATAGCTTATGATACATCCGGTACTCAGAATAGATTTTTGATTAAAGCAGCTTCTGCCATATCGGATGTAAAATATACTTTGTGGGATAAAAAGTTGGTCATTGATATATCAAAATCCGTTTCCGGTTTGGCAAGTGAGAAGAAATATGACTCAAATCCCATACTTACAAGTATTAGGTCTAGTCAATACAGTTCCAATCCCAATGCAACACGTATTGTATTTGACTTAAAAAATGATGCTATTAAGTTAAATGTATCATTTAATAAAAATCGATCTGAAATTATTGTTGCAACTTCGGAAAATATCATTCATGATATTTTACTAGGACAAAACAATCAGGGTGATTTCGTTCAGGTTAAAGGTGTAGCAGCTCCGGATATGAATATTTTCCGTCTATCAAGTCCGGACCGAGTGGTCATTGATTTTGCCAATACCACCTCATTGCTCGGAACAAAAGAAAGCCAAGCATCCGGTCAATATGTACAAAAAATACGAACAGCTCAGTTTGAGGCAACAAAAACGCGTATCGTCGTGGAAACCGATGGTCAAGCCGATTATGAAGTGATAAAATCTTCCGGTGATGTAACGACGATTCAGTTTAGAGAACCTACCTATGAGAATATTGAATACAAAAATGAGACAAAACCGGTAATTGCATTAGAGCATGTGAATGTGCCTATTGAGATGAGTGGCATCATCTATGAGAATGACTACAGAAATAAAACGTTCCACATTACATTAGCAGGCAATTATGGAAATGTATTTGGAAAAGGATCAGTCAAAGTCAATGACGGTCAAATAGAAACCATTGATATCAAACAAAACAGTAAAGATCAGACGCAAATTACCATTAAGTCAAATTATATATATGAATATAGAGTCGAAGAAGTTGGCGACAAGATTGAGATTAAGGCGTATAGACCTAGAGAGCTATTTGACAAGATTGTTGTCATTGATGCAGGTCATGGCGGACGTGACCCTGGCGCAGTGGCCAATGGCTTACAAGAAAAAGATGTTAACCTAAAAATGCTTCTGTATCTTAAAAACCATTTAGATGCAGATCCCAATATCAAAGTTTACTATACAAGGTTAACAGATACGTTCCCATCATTGCAAGAACGTTCCAATCTTGCTAATGAAGTTGGAGCAGATTTCTTCATTAGCATTCACAACAATGCTTTCAATGCTACTGAGAATGGTACAGAAACATTGTACTTTCCATCAACGGCACAAAATAGGCTAACCTCACCAAAACTGGCTCAGATATTCCAGAAGAATATTGTTGCCTATACGGGCATGCGGGACAGAGGCCTTAAGCAAAGAGAAAACTTATTCCTACTTAAGAACACAATCATGCCGGCAATTTTGGTTGAAGTTGGATTTCTAACCAATGCAAATGATGCGGCTAAACTGAAGGATGAAGCTTTCTTAAAAACCTCAGCATCTGCACTTTATCAATCGATACTTGAAACTTTCACTACTTACCCAACGAAGCGTTAGTAAAGTAGTGCGATCCTAAATATAGAAAAACAAGAGGCTGATTCAGCCTCTTGTTTTTCTATACCAGTTAGGTTAAAGTGTTAAAACTATAGAACATTAGTCGGAAATAATGATGACCTATGAGGTAGAAAATGAAAAATCAAGTATTGAATACATTGATGACCACAAAAGAATATGTATCTGGTGAATGGTTAAGTGAAAAACTAGGCGTCTCTCGAACCGCCATTTGGAAAGCCATCCATAGATTAAAAGACGAAGGATATGAGATTGAGGCTGTACCCAATCGAGGGTACCGTCTCGTAATGGAAACAGTTGATTTGGTTGAATCTGCCATTTTACTTCATTTAAAAAAGGAATCAAGATTTACCACAATTAAGGTTTATGAAACCCTTGATTCTACAAATTCTGAAGCTAAACGGATGAAAGTCAACAAAACTATAGAGGAAGGCCTGATTATAGCAAAAGAGCAGACGGCGGGTAAAGGCAGAAGAGGTAAGCTCTGGGCATCTGCTAAAGATGAGGGTATTTGGGCATCTTTGGTCCTGGTTCCGGATATTCCACCGATGATTGCATCCATGTTGACTTTAATTGCAGGGTTGTCAGTGGCCATGACCATTGAAGATGAAACCGGCCTTGAAGTAGGTATAAAGTGGCCTAATGATCTTGTTATTTCCGGTAAAAAAGTCTGTGGTATTCTAACTGAAATGAATACGGAAGCGGATTATATCAATCATGTTGTGATAGGAATTGGTATTAATGTGAATCAAAAGATTTTTGAGGAGAGTTTAAAAGATGTAGCGACCTCTTTACGGATTGAACTTGGAAGAGAAGTGAACAGGGTGGAAATATTGAGTACTTTTTTAAATAATTTTGAGACATTATATGAAAAATTCTTGAAAATTATGGATTTGAGTTTTATGATAGAGAAGTATAACTGCATGTGTGTTAATGTGGATCAGGAACTTAGAATCATTGAACATGGTGAAATTAAACAGGTAACGGGTATCAAGGTCACAGATCAAGGTGGCCTGATGGTTAGAAATAAGGAAGGTAACACAGAGATTATTTATGCAGGAGACGTTTCTGTAAGAGGCATAAATGGTTACGTGTAAAGGTTTAGGTTATGGAAGAGGTTATATTGGCTGCTGCGAGTAGTTATGACAGAAAGTACTATTTTAATAATGAATTCGATGCAATACCGGAAGGCATCAAGACGGACATTCAAATTATGTTGGTTTCTTTTACGATGGAAATTGGTGGATTATTGTCTTTGGTTTATGATGAGGATGGGTTATTACATTTTAGAACGGAATGTGATGAAGAAGACATTCTATATGATGAAATTGGTGCACATTTGAAGATTAAGAAGATGATGGTGGTTCATGAGGACCTTCTTGAAGGGCTTCAGATGTTTTACAAGGTTTTCTATTTAGGTGAAGCGCTTGAATAAGAAAAACAATTCATTATTGCATTTATGAATTTTACTGCTATAATAAACATGAAACAATAAATGCGAATCATCTACGGATGATGTCTTGTATCCCTTATGGGAACGAGAACAGGAGGCGATTTTGTGAATAAGACACTAAAAGACACAAGAAAACTGGTGGTTCTGGGCTTGATGCTGGCCATTACGATGATACTGGATTTTACCCCTCTAGGAGCGATTCCTATGGGAACGGTTGAAGCAACGATCACACATATTCCTACAATCATTACCGGAATTATTTTGGGACCGGTAGCAGGTTTGATTATGGGACTGGCGTTTGGATTGATATCCTTTTTTCATGCACTCATTAGACCGGCATCACCTTTTTCACTGCTCTTTATTAACCCGATTATTTCCGTATTACCAAGAATGTTTATTGGTGTAGGCGCATACTATGCTTACGCTCTGGCGCTTAAGCTCTTTCAGTCAAAACTGGCTCCCATCGCTATTGGTGTAGGTGCTTTTGTAGGGAGTATAACCAACACAGTATTGGTGCTTGGTGCCCTTAGCCTTATATATGGTAGTAGGATTGAAGCTATGCTTCTTGAAGCCGGGTTATCGACCAAAGCTTATTTATGGGCTCTTGGTGTCGCCGGAACCAATGGTTTGATGGAAGCTATTGTTTCGGTTGTCCTAGTAACAGCGATTGGATCTGTGTATTTTAAACAGTATAAGTCATAAGCCTTAAAATATTTAACAAGCCTTTAACAGGCTTTCATTGAAGGACTGTAATAGAGTGCTAATTAAAAAAAACATATATGAATCAAGAGCTTAGTTCTTTGAATAAGCTCTTGATTGTGATTATAGAGAATTGCGTTTTGATATTTTCGAGTCGTAAATAAAGGGTAAATGGAGGAGATTATATGCTATTGGCAATGGATGTTGGTAACACGAATATTACAATAGGTGTTCATAGTGGTAAGGAATGGATCGGTACCTTTAGAATGACCACGAAAACGCCAAGGACGTCAGATGAATATGGTCTTTTTCTTCTTGCACTTTTAAATTCAAAGAAGATAGAAGTCACGGATATAGATGGCGTTATCATATCCTCAGTTGTACCGAATATAATGTATTCACTCAATAATGGTGTAAGAAAATATATCCGCTTAGAACCGATGATTGTTGGTCCCGGAATAAAAACGGGTATATCCATCCATACCGATGATCCAAGAGAAGTGGGAGCAGATCGTATTGTGGATGCAGTAGGCGGCTTCTATGAGTATGGTGGACCACTACTTATTATTGACTTTGGAACGGCCACAACGTATGATTTTGTTTCGGAAAAAGGTGTTTTTGAAGTGGCTGTTACTTCTCCCGGGATTAAAATCACTGCCAACGCTTTATGGCAAAAGGCAGCTAAGCTACCTGAAATAGAAATTAAGAAGCCAAGTTCTATCTTAGCCAGAAATACCATTGACAGTATGCAAGCAGGCTTGGTATACGGTTATATCGGGCAAGTGGAATACATCGTCAAAAAAATGAAAGAAGAACTTAAGCTACCCAACATTAAGGTGGTTGCTACAGGTGGTCTTGCTAGGGTTATGCAAGGCGAGACAGATGCTATAGACATATATGACAGTATATTGACCTTCAAAGGCCTAAAACACATATATGACCGCAATAGAGGCAAATAAAATGAAAATAAATCAGCTCAATTTAAGCAACAATATATTCTTGGCACCTTTGGCAGGTGTTTCTGATCGTCCGTTTAGGGTGTTGTGTTATGAACAAGGTGCGGGTCTTGTATATACGGAGATGATCAGTGCCAAAGCCATAGCTTATGATAATCAAAAAACAAAAGAGATGTTGGTGACAAGTGAAGGTACAGAGACGTTAGGTATTCAACTTTTTGGGAAAGAACCGGAAATTATGGCAGATAGCGCTCAAAAGATTGACCATCCGGGTATCGCACTTTTTGATATTAATCTAGGCTGCCCGGTGCCCAAAGTTGTTAATAATGGTGAAGGATCTGCATTGATGAAGAACCCTAAGTTGATTGGCGACATTGTGGAAGCGATGGTTAAACGATTGTCTAAGCCAGTGACGGTAAAAATCAGGAAAGGCTTTGACGCAAACCATGTGAATGCTGTCTTAGTAGCAAAAATAGCAGAGGCAAGTGGTGCCGCGGCTATAACGGTTCATGGGAGAACAAGAGAGCAATATTATAGCGGTCATGCAGATTGGGATATTATTCGTGCTGTAAAAGAGGCGGTCCATATTCCGGTAATCGGAAACGGCGATGTGTTTAATGCTTTAGATGCTAAACGTATGTTGGAAGAAACCGGTTGTGATGGTGTGATGGTGGCAAGAGGCGCTCAAGGGAATCCGTGGATTTTTAGAGAAATTAATCATTACCTAAAAACCGGTGAGATACCAAATCGTCCTGACACAGAAATAATAATAGAAATGATGATGCGACATAAAAATGCTATGGTAGAAGACAAAGGGGCTTATATTGCACTTAGAGAGATGCGCAAACATGTGGCATGGTACACAAAAGGTCTTAAGCATGGGACAAGACTTCGACAGGTGACGAATCAGATTGTGGATATTCATGAATTTGATAGAAAAGTTCGTGAGATTTTGTTGCAATGATAGTTAAAGTGATAAGATGATAATTGACAATATGGATATATTAAGTTATAATTTTTGGATATATTGTATGACGGCTTGATATAAATTTTTCGCATGATCTAGATAAACCTATAGTATTAGGCTTATGTAGAACATTTTTTTGGCCGATTACTAACTTAGAATAAACAAAAAGAAGGGGTGTCATAAAATGCCTGAAAAGAAAATAATATTGACCTATCATGGTTTACAAGATCTTGAAGCAGAAGTACAGGAGCTGAAAGTTAACAGAAGAAAAGTCATTGCACAGAAGATTAAAGAAGCAAGAGCACAAGGGGATTTATCAGAGAACGCGGAATACGATGCAGCTAAAGAAGAACAAGCAGAAGTAGAAACGCGTATTGTACAAATTGAAAAGCTTCTTAAAAATGTTGAGGTTATAGACGAAGATGAAGTCGACCTAAGCTTTATTGGTGTTGGCTGCAAAGTTAGATTATTTGATATGGAGTATGATGAAGAAATTGACTATGCTTTAGTAGGATCTACGGAAGCTGATCCTTTACATGGAAAAATATCTAATGAGTCTCCTGTCGGTGAAGCATTAATCGGTCTAAAAGTAGGCGAAATAGCTGAAGTGGACACCCCTGCGGGTTTGTTGAAGTTTAAGGTTCTGGAGATTCACAGATAGAACGTGTTAATTGTTGAAAAGGAGTGTCGATCGTGGAAAATGACCTAATCGCACAAGCAGAAGATATAAATGAATTGTTAAAAATCAGAAGAGGAAAACTGAGTGATTTGCAAGCGGCCGGCAACGACCCTTTTCAAATCACTAAGTATGATGTCACCCATCATAGTATAAATATTACTGAAGATTTTGAGGTTCTGGAAGGACAAGAAATCAGCGTGGCAGGAAGAATTATGACCAAGCGCCTAATGGGTAAGGCTTCTTTTTGTCATATACAAGACCGTGAGGGTCAGGTCCAGGCATATGTACGTAAGGATGGTATCGGAGACGATGCCTATGAAGTATTCAAAACCTATGATATCGGCGACATCGTGGGTATTAAAGGGGTAGTATTTAAGACACAAAAAGGAGAAATATCCATAAAGGCCAATGAGGTGCTTTTACTTTCAAAAAGCTTGCAAGTACTTCCGGAAAAATTCCATGGCTTAAAGGATACAGATACCAGATACCGTCAAAGATATATTGATTTGATTGTGAACCCGGAGGTCAAAGAGACGTTCTTCAAACGATCAAAGATTATTAAGGAAATTCGATATTTCTTAGATGATATGGATTTTCTTGAGGTGGAAACACCTGTGCTTCACACTATTCCCGGTGGCGCAGCTGCCAGACCCTTTAACACACATCATAATGCGTTGGACATGGATATTCATATTCGTATTTCCTTGGAGTTGCATCTGAAGCGTCTTATTGTAGGTGGCTTTGAACGTGTTTATGAAATGGGACGTGTATTTAGGAATGAAGGTTTGTCGGTTCGACATAACCCTGAATTCACTTTGCTTGAACTGTATCAGGCATACACAGATTACTATGGTATGATGGCACTCACTGAAAACCTAATTCGAACGGTAGCACAAAAAGTACTAGGGACAGCAAAAGTAGTTTATGACGGAATCGAAATCGATCTTGAAAAACCATTTGAGAAATTAACCATGTTAGATGCTGTCAAAAAGTATACAGGCTTAGACTTTGATGAAGTTGTAGACGACGAAGCGGCAAGAGTTTTAGCCAAAGAAAAAGATGTTCACATTGAAAAACACTTTAAAAAAGGTGAGATACTCAATGCATTCTTTGAAGTGTTTGTAGAAGATCATTTAATTCAACCCACCTTCATTATGGATCATCCTGTGGAGATTTCGCCACTGGCAAAACGCAAACCATCAAATCCTGCTTATACAGAAAGATTTGAACTTTTCATAACAAAAAGAGAATTTGCCAATGCTTTTTCAGAATTAAATGACCCAATTGATCAACGCGGTCGATTTGAATATCAGGAATCTCTAAGAGAAGCCGGAGATGAAGAAGCCAACAAGATTGATGAAGATTTCCTAACAGCCCTTGAATACGGCATGCCACCAACAGGTGGACTTGGCATCGGTATTGATCGTTTAATCATGTTGCTTACGAATTCTTATTCCATTAGAGATGTCTTATTATTTCCAACAATGAAAAATAAATAGTTATGACCTTTGAGGGTTTCTCTAAACAAGGGAAATCCTCGATTCATATAGAGGCAATAAAAGATTTGAATCAATCAATGAGGGACCATATTTAATGTAATGTTAATAAAAAATGGTCGAAATGACATTTTTATTATGTTATAATGTTGTACGTAAGCCATGAGATGGGAGAATACAATGGATGCTTTAAGAATTAAATCAGACAATCAAATATTACTGCAGAAAAATGGAATCCTAATGATTCTGTTTTTTACACTGTTGATGCTTCTCCTTCAAGGTTGTGGCAAATCTGCGGATGAAGAAGATGGAATAAACAAAAATATACCATCAACATCCGGTGAAAACTTAAAAAAATATGAACCATTACCGGTGTTGTCCGATGTTGTTTATGATTTTGCAAGCTATGAGTCGGTTATGTCAACAGATATAGCAGAGATCAATGAAACAAGGGCAGTTAAAGGTATCTATGTCAGTGGTCATGCTGCGGGCATTGACACATGGATGGATGACTTGATTCATCTTGCAGATACCACAGAGATCAACGCGTTTGTTATTGATATTAAGAATGACTCCGGACACATTACATATGATATGAACTTAGAAACGGTTAAAGAAGTTGGTGCAGATATTAAAGCAATTAGAGACATAGAGGCTTTGATGGAACGTCTCTATGCCCATGATATCTACCCGATTGCTAGAATTGTTGCCTTTAAAGATCCGTTTTTGGCAGAAAGAAAGCCTGAATATGCAATAAAAAATAAAGATGGATCATTATGGAAATATAAGAACACACCTTGGTTAGACCCCTATAATAAGGACTCCTGGAAGTATATCGTTGATGTTTCAAAAGAAGCTGCCAAAATAGGCTTTAAAGAAATCCAGTTCGATTACATTCGATTTGAGGCTACAAGTTCATTAGCAGAAGCTGATTTTCAGGGTAAAGAAGCATTGCAGACAAGAGAAGAAGTAATATTAGAATTTTTAGAGTATGCGATGGAAGAGCTAAAACCTTACGGTGTC
>PGZS01000095.1 GCA_002841435.1 Firmicutes bacterium HGW-Firmicutes-3
GATGACAGTGGCATTAGATAACTGGCCATTGGGAATGGTGATGACCTTGTTGTCAATGGTAATTAAAACGGTGTTAAAAACATGGATGGCTTCTACAGTCCCTTTGTGGCTTAGGGTTTCAACAAAATCACCGACTTTAAAAGGACGTAATGTCAGGATTAAAAAGCCACCGGCAAAATTTGACAAAGCCCCTTGGAATGCAAGACCGATAGCTAAACTGGCAGCACCAAGGACCGCAACCAAAGAAGTAGCTTCACCGGCCATATTGATGACACTTACAATTAAGATGATTTTCAGTGAAATCGAAGATAGGGATATAATAAAAGGCTTTAAGGTGGGATCGATTTTACTGTGTTTGAGGACTTTTTTAAAGATTTTAAGAACCCAGCCAATAGCAATCCAGCCGATGATTAACACGATAATGGCAAATATAACTTTGTTGAAGGTATCACCAAGCGCACCCTGAAAGTTGATTTTGATGTTGTTCATAACTGTCTCCATAATGAAAATCTCCTTACATAATTAATCCACTTCTTAAACTATAATATATGTTAGTTTCAGTGGTATATTTTTTCTTCTTATTAGTTTAACATAAGTCGATATAAAATGGAAAGAATCCATGAATTTCTTCTAGCACTCTGGACCCCTCTGTGATATGATGGTTTTAAAATATGCTAAGTTCATGACATAATTAAGGTTCTGGACAAAATTAGGAGGTATTATGAAACCCATTATCAATCGCGAGGAATATAGAAAGTCAGCCAACAGTATGTTTGGCAAATTCCCTTTTTTACTGTTGTTGGTTACTTGGACAGCGGTTTTTCTATCAAAGGCTATTCGAGAATTGATTCTATCAGGAGCCCTAGTGGAAAATATCCAACAGGAAAAATTAGGCAATACATTTTTTCAAGGTGTTTTAGGTGCGGTTATTATATTCTATGTTGCTAGAACGGTATTGGACCAATTCATGAAAAAAGCATTTGATTTATCAGAAGTAACTGAAAAAGGATCATATTTACCTTGTATGCGTCATAATAATTGGCATGACTTTTCAATGGGCAATCTAATCGTTAAAAAGGATCAGTTTTACTTTCAACCGGATCGACAAATGTCCATGATACTCGCTTTTAATTATGACTCTGCTAAAGGTTTCACGGCCGAGTTAAGTAAAAAAAGAGAAAGTATCGGACTCTATTTGATAACGAAGGAAAATTACATGTTGGTGATTCGAGATCAAGAGAAAAGGATTGTAGGAAAATTCATCGTAGCGGAGGTGAGTAAATACTTGCCGACCATTCAAACGATGTTAAATTAAGTTACGAGCATTGTCAATCTACAAAATCTAATTAAATTACTCTATAATAACCTAGCCAATAGTAAGGGATGAAAAATTTGTCAGAACAAAATGAAGTGAAAAGTTGTATAGGTTGTATATATTATTATGTGACATGGGACGCAAAAAATCCGAAAGGTTGTAAGTTCTTCGGATTTAAGTCTAAGCAAATGCCATGTTTAGTTGTATATAAGTCTGCAGGGCAGTATTGCAATATGTATACACAAAAAAATGATAATCAGAAAGGTGGTTAATAGCAAATGGAAAACATAAAATCAGCAATAGAAGCAATGGAAGCACAACTGAGTGGTGTGGAAACGGTAAGATTAGATGATTTTGATCCCGCTAAAACCATTTTGGCGGTAATTGATATGAATAAAGGCTTTGCAGAAGCGGGTGCCCTTTATAGTCCTAGAGTCGGCAGGATGATTCCGGAAATAGTGGGTCTAAGTGAAAAAGCTTTATCAAAAGGCATAAAAGTATATGCCTATACAGATTATCATCCTGAGAATGCAAAAGAGTTTTCGGCTTATCCAACCCATTGTGTCGGTGACACAGAGGAAAGCGAACTTGTAGATACACTTGCAGCCTTAGAAGCTAAAGGACTGATAACCATACACAAAAACAGTACCAACGGTATACTGGCTTATAATCCGGCCGCTGTAGATCTTAATTTATCAAACTTCTTAGTCGTTGGATGTGTCACAGATATCTGTGTGTATCAATATGCAGTTACATTAAGAGCTTATTTAAATGAGCATCAATTAGATGGAGATGTCTATGTATGTGCGTCTCTTGTTCAGACTTTTGATATAGAGGGCTTTCATCATGGTGACCTGATGCATGGCTTGTTCTTGAAAAGTTTGATGGACAATGGCGTAAAAGTCGTAAAAGAAATAAAAATAAGTTAAGCCAGAGGTTATGACAGCATGATGCAAATTGTTTTCGAACCCATAACAAATAACGATGTTAAAGATGCTTTAATCTTATATAACCATTATATTAAAACATCCACATCCACGTTTTCAATTACACCATTAGAAGAACATGAAATGGAACAGATTCTGTTTTCGGGCCTAGCGCGGTTTCCATCTTATAAAATCCTCTATGAAGGCATATTTATCGGTTACGTCCTTCTTAACAGATATAAGCCTAGAGAAGCCTATGATCAAACAGCCGAGGTTACTGTCTATTTAGATGAAGCATACCATGGTAAGGGCATTGGGTATGAAGCGTTGAAATTCATTGAAGTATTTGCGAAAGAACATAGTTTCAGAGCTTTGCTGGGCGTAATTTGTGCTGAAAACATAGGTAGCATAAAGCTTTTTGAAAGACTGGGATATTTTAAATGTGCGCATTTTAAAGAAGTCGGCAAAAAATTTGACCGACTTTTAGATGTGGTTATTTATGAAAAATTGTTGGAAGGCGAGAAGATGGCATAAAGATAGAACGATTTAGAATCTATTTGAATTGGTTCATATGTGGATCATATGCATAGTTGACTTTAGCTAGGGCCTCGGTAATCTGATCTTTATGATGATTTTCACTTAAACAATAATCATCTAAGGACTTGTGGTGGTCGCGTAGCTTCATATTAATCATGCTCAGTAATATAAATGGATCTTGAGGTAACATAATGGTCTCCTTTGTGATATAATAATACGGTTAAGGCTTCAAAGTACTAGCTTAAGAATAACACAAATAACAATGATTATCAAATGGAAAACAAGATTTTCCGAACAATGAAAGAGAGTGAATAAAATGAGTCAACATGAATGGTTAGAGCACAAAAACTGGGCAGTCATAGGCGCCAGTGAAAAAAATAGAAGCTATGGTAGAAAAATAACACAGAGGTTATTAGACGAAGGTTATACGGTAATTCCGGTATCAAGAAATTATGATACAGTATTAGGTGAAAAAGCATACCCAAAATTGACAGAGTATGATGGACCCATTGATGTGGTAGATTTTGTTATAAGCCCTTCCATCGGCATCAGAATTTTAGATGATGTTATAGAAAAAGGCATCAAGAAGATTCTATTGCAACCTGGTTCAGCGAGCACCGCATTGATTCAAAAAGCCAAAAATCATGGTATTGAAGTATTGGAGTCATGTGTCTTGGTTCTATTATCAGAGAAATAATAACGACATTAAGGAAGGCGAATGAAATGAGAGCAAAGCATAAATTATTAATAGGCATCTTAGTAGGGACTATAATATTGACATTGGCAGCCTGTCAAAAAGATCAATCAGTTAGCGATGAACAGTTGGATACAAACAGTGAAAATGCTGAGGAAGCAGAGATTGCTGAACTTATGAATTTTGAGCAAATGAAGAAACCTGAAAAAGGCGATATACTTGCAACAATGACAACAAATCACGGTGTGATTGAGATGTTACTTTTTCCGGAAGTTGCCCCAAAAGCAGTGGAAAATTTTAAAACTCATGCAGAAAACGGTTATTATGATGGTTTGATTTTTCATAGGGTTATGGATGATTTTATGATTCAAGGTGGAGATCCTACAGGTACCGGTTCCGGAGGCGAAAGCATATGGGGTGAACCTTTTGAAGATGAGTTCGGACTCCTGTTTCCTTATAGAGGGGCTTTGTGTATGGCAAATTCAGGACCTGCAACCAATGGCAGTCAGTTTTTCATCGTACAACTTTCTAATCCTACTGAGGATGTAGCGCTTAGTATGGAGCAAGGTGGCTTTCCCAAGGAAATGATCGATGCGTATAAAGAAGTGGGTGGCACGCCATGGCTGTATGGGAAACACACTGTATTTGGTCAGGTACAATCAGGTATGGAGGTTGTGGATACCATCGTGAAAGTAGAAGCAAATCAAACGAGACCCATAGAAGATGTTATTATAGAAAATATTGATATAAGAATAATAGAATAAAAGCCGGTTTAGGCAAAGATTGAAAACCGTCTCAACCATTTTATGGTGAGACGGTTTTAATCATTCTGTAATATAAATCTTGGAACATATTTATAATGGCTTCGTCATAAAAACAAAGGTATTAACAGCTTGATTACCCCGGTTCTTGGACTTCTTAATATTATAAGCAAAGAAATAAGTATGGTTATAGGGTCAAAACTGAGTTTCACTAAATTCACATACAAATTATGCGAAAGTTCAACTATATAGTTTTGACATCATAACCAAATATATAATCTAAGATAAAGAGCTCTTTAGGGGAATGTTGAGTTATAACTATGGTTAAGTCGGGAAGGAAGAGAGAAATGGATAAAAGAATCATCATCAGCTTTACTATGATTGTTATTATGATTACAGGATTTTTTGGTTATCAGTATTTTACAGGGAATAATTCAAAGTATGTTTATGCAGAAAGTTTTAGGGATGGTATGTCCCTAACGCCCACCTCTGTCGATGATAGAGGGGTTGATGTAGCTACAACTTTTCTGATTGGTTTTGAAGATGGGAAAGAAATGACTTTAGATGAAGTTAAGAATAAGTTGGTCATAAAACCAGAAGTGGATTTTGTACTTGAAGAAGTAGATGAACAATTGGTACTTAGTTTTGCTAAGCCTTTAGAGGAAAACCAGGTATATAAGTTTTTAGTCGGCAATACTTCATGGGTTTTTCAGACAAAGAGCTTATTCGCAGTTGTGGGTAACTTACCAAGACATCAATCGACAGGTGTACCGACCGATAGTGGAATCGAGTTATATTTTAATGGAAAAGTAAAAGATCTGTCCCAGTATTTTTCAATTGAGCCGATGGTGAACGGGTATTTCGAACCTTATGGCAACACGATGGTATTTGTACCTAAGAAATTTGAACCAGAAACCTTATATACGATTACAGTCAAAGCGGGCTTACCTCTTGAAGGTTCTAGTGAAACCTTGACAACAGATCATACATTTTCTTTTGAGACAGCTTCTACAGACAGTGGATTGTTTAAAGAACCAAAAGGATATTTTAATTACAGAAGACTTTTAAACGACTTCTCGTCAAAAGAATCCTTATTCATACCGTTTAATTTTTCAATTTATGATAAGACAGCAAAAATGAAAATCACCTCAGCTGTATATGCCTATGATTCAATGGACAGCTTTTCTGAGGCAATAAAAGCCTATGGCAATTATCCGATCTGGTCGAATTTTAATCAGTTGCCTGATGATAGTGGGATACTAGATTTAGAAAAAATATTAGAATTTGAACAAATTCTAGAGTCGCCGGATGGCTATGAAGATAATCTTAGATTACCATCCATGTTAGAACCCGGGTTCTATATGGTACAATCCAAGTGGGAAGATATGCAATTTCAGACTTTCGTACAGGTTACGGATCTTAGTTATTATTATTTTGCAGATCATACTCAAGGCTATTTTTGGATGCATGATTTAGAAACACAAAAACCGGCTTCAGGCGCAAAAGTATCCATCATGGATACCTCAATATCGGCCGTAGCCAATCAAGAAGGTTTAGCGGTATTTGAAGACAATACCTCAGATGATATGGTTTTTTACCATCTGACTTATAACAATATGGAAAGCTTGAATTACCAATACAAGGGATATCAATTTGATCAACAGGATTATTGGACGCATTTTCAAACAGATCGCGGACTCTATCAACCGGATGATCAAGTAGCTTTCTTTGGTTTTCTTCAAAATAGAGAGACGGGCAATCATCCGAGCAAGGTTCGCGTCGAAGTAACCAAACAGAATTGGTTTTTTAGAAGTTATTGGCCGGGGATGGACGAACAGATCCCTTTGATTACAAAGGAAGTCCAACTAGAAAATGGTTTTTATGAAGGCGCATTAGAACTTCCGAACTTAGAACCGGGTGGTTATCAGATCAATATCATGATGAATGATCAAACATTAGCATCCCATCATATAACAGTAGATAAGTATGTCAAGCCGGACTACAAAATGGACATGATCAAAGACAAAGAAGCTATATTTGTTGGTGAACCATTAAATATTAAAGTGAATACCAGTTTCTTTGAAGGTACACCAGTCTCTGACATTAATGTACAGTACAATGTTTACGGTATAGGCCATGCAGAAGGCCAGATTACGACAGACCTAGAAGGCAATGGGCAATTTGTGTATACACCCGTCTATCAAGAAGGGTATCAAGGTGATCATTATGGTGGCATTAATATTTTCGCTACCCTACCTGAAAGCGGAGAGATTCATCAGTCAGAGAATATCCGAATTTTCGCCAATGATATACATGTAGGCATTGAATCAAGCTTAAAAGAAACAGAAGCAACAATAAAAGCCAATGTAAATAAAATTACCTTAGACCGTATCAACAACGGTACGGCAAAAGACTCAAATGATTTCTTGGGACAAGCTGTTCAAGGTCATGTTATAAAAGGTATTATCAAGAAAAACGAATGGGTGAAGACCGAAGTCGGAGAAACCTATGATTTTATTCATAAGGTAGCGGTAAAGAAATATGAGTACAATTTGGTAACAACAGATTATCAAGCTGTTGAACTCATAACCAACAGTCGAGGCGTTGCCGAAGTGAAGTTGGTACTACCTAAAGAAGATTTTATATACTACAGTCTCGTAACACAAACACAAGATTTAAAGAGTCGAAAAATCGAGCAAACTCATTATTTTAACAACAATGACATCTTTGAATATGTAGCGGATAATAGGGCATTTATTGAAGCGGACCAAGTGAACTATAATCTAGATGAAACAATGAAGCTTATCCTTAAGGATAATTCCGGCAATCTAGAAGGTCTTCAGTATTTGACCATGTTTGGCACAGATGGTGTGAAAGAATTAAAGATTACAGATCAACCTAATTTAGATACAACCTATAAAAAAACCTTTATGCCAAATGTTGAGGTTACAGGTGTAAGCTTTACCGGAGAAACCTATATGACAACGGAAAGCTTGAATGTTGAAGTGAATAAAGAGTCTTTTGAGGTTGATTTGAATGTTACAACAAATAAAACAAGCTACAAACCCGGAGAAATGGTAACCATTGAGGTAAAGGCAACCTACAAAGATGAAAATGGTGCCACTTTGAACCTGCCAAGTGGTATAGCTAATCTAAGTATTGTGGATGAAGCATTATTTGCACTTAATGAACAGGAAATTAATGCATTAGAAAGCCTATATGCCATGGTTTCAAGTGGTATACACATTAAGCAGGGATCACATAATAACAGTAATTTCTCAAGCGGTCCGATTTTTGGAGGTCTAAGAGGTTATGGCATGATGACAGAGGGCATGGATATGGCCAAGACAGAATCAGCGGCAGAAACGCCTACTTCTATGGCACTGGATTCAGCAACAGGAAATCTAAGTGTGCGTTCTGAATTTAAAGACACAGCCTTATTCCTAAATCTGAAACTCAATAATCAAGGATATGGAAAAATCAGTTTCAAACTGCCGGACAATGTAACGGCTTGGCGTATTACAACATCTGCATTGTCACAAACCTTATATGCAGGTTCAGAGAAAAAAGAATTAAAAGTAACGTTACCATTTTTTATTAATCCGGTAGTCAATAAGACATATCTTGTTGGGGACCAACCTTATGTGAGTGTAGCCGGTTATGGCAACGCTCTTAAAGCAGATGAGACGATTGAATATGAGATTGTAAGTGAAGATGTGGATTACACTTTTGCAGGTACAGGTAAGGCGTTTGAGAAAATCAGTCTTCCGTTATGGAAGCTTGAAGCAGGTGACTACGCTATACGTATTACAGCTAAAACGAAATCCGGACTTACAGACAGCTATGTGGAAACGATTCGCGTCGTTAATACTTATCAAAAAATGACTGTTCATGACACCTATCAGGCAATAAAGAACTTGAAAATAAAAACAGGTGCAGAGGGTATGACAACCTTAACCTTTGCGGACCAGTCAGCAGGTCAATACATATCGACTTTATACAATCTTTATTATTCAGATGGTAAAAGAGTGGATCAGACATACTTGGCATCTGTGGTACAAGAAAGACTGGGTTCAATATTCAAGATAGAATTGCCGGAGGTAGATGTACAGTTATCTGAGTATATCACGGATGAAGGTGGCATAACATTATTGCCCTATAGTGAAGTAGACCTAGCAACAACGGTTAAAATGGTCAATTATCTAGAAAATGATCAGCAGATTGCAGAAGTAAAAGCATATCTATATAACGGATTATTTAAGAAAAATGCCGGCTCAAAAGGACTTATGATATACGGATTAGCACAGCTAGGTGAGCCAATGTTGTTAGAGTTAAATGATTATGTTATATCCGGTAATCTGAGTTTTGAAAATCATATCATAGCAGCTTTGGCTTATGGAAGCCTTGGGGATGATTTTATGGCCGAAAAACAATATAGAGAGTTTATAAAGCCACATATAGAACGCTTTGATAATCAGGCAAGAGTCATATTTGCAAATGACGAAGAAAGTCAGATTAAACACACCTCCATGGTGCTACCATTACTTGCCATGTTAAACGATGAAGATACTCAGGCGATGTTTGAGTATGTGACCTCAAGACACTCAAAAACCTATTTAAACCATTTGGATCTCCTTCATTTTATTGATATTCGCTTGGAATCAGCCAATAAAAATGAAGCAACATTAACCTATCGCTATGATGGTGTTAACTATGACGTAGATTTTAAAGATTGGTGGGGCGCTTCGGTGACATTACCATCTGCTAAAATGGATGCCTTTGAGATTGTGGATGTGACATCGGACGTTTTGGTAGTTGCGAAATATGACAGCTACGATCTGATTGATCGGGAGAAGGATACAAAGGTATCGGTTTCAAGAAGTTATGAAGATTATAAAACCGGAGAAAAAAAATGGAACTTTAAGACCGGTGATATCGTCAAAGTAATTATAGATTGGAAAATTGATGAAAATGCCATCGATCAAAGCTATACCATCACAGATTATGCACCATCCGGTCTGGTACCAATGGAGAACCCTTGGGATATCGGTTTGGAAGATGATTATTACTGGTATAGAGATATAGAAGATCAAAGCGTGAAGTTTGGTGTATATAAAGATACAGAAAACTATAGACCAATGTTCTACTTTGCTAGGGTGATTTCACCAGGCACTTTTACAGCAGATGCCCCAATGATTCAAGGGATGCTGATAAAAGACAGTTTCAATCTTGGTGACAGAGCAACTGTTACCATTGAGCCATAAAAAAAGAAAAGCTCATGTAGGATCAAGCATAGCATTAAAAGGGGAAAAGTCAGA
>PGZS01000311.1 GCA_002841435.1 Firmicutes bacterium HGW-Firmicutes-3
GCAATAAAATCCACGCCCTTCATCCCGGCTTCAATCATCCGATTAATAGCGTTATTTCCGCCACCACCGACACCTATAACACGAATTTTAGCAAAATTATCGTAATTTCCATCTAATTCAAACACTTTTATTCCTCCTCTTACTAAACAGCTTTCTCGTTCTAAATTAATATCTTTTGTATCTTTTTTTCTGAAACATTTAATCTGTTTCAGTTGCTTTTTCATCTTTAATAACACTTCTTCCCCTTATTTATGGCTAAAGAAATGTTCACCCCTTTATATTAACCTTTATTTACAAATTTTTCAACTATTGAATAATAAATTAAGTAAAATAACGCCAATATTTTATGGTTAAAACAAAATCTTAAGCAGAAATCATGAGAAGTGCTGAAAATTTAACGTGGTTTGATAACTGGCTTCGTCCCCGCTGCTAAATTAATAATCATATTGCTGGTATTCTTATCCAGGTTAGTTTGGATATAGGCCTTGTTTTCAATATAATTATTATAATCCCAGAGAATAAAAACAGTCCCATTTTTTGTGACAATTTCATAGGTGTTTACATCGGTCATTCGTACCTCTGATATTTTCCCCAAATTGTCGTCATTCTTTAAATCTCTCAGAAGGTTCATAACGGTGTCAAAACGCCAATAAGGTTCGACCACCACTTCTTTACCGATTTCTGAGATGGTAACGACATCACTGCCGAAAACCAGCGGGATATCCGTTTTTCTTAAGTACTCCCCATCTTCAATCAGTTTTTTGTCTTCGGTGAGATAATAAACCTTGTCATCATAGTTAACCGCACAAATTGGCACCGACTCTACCATTCGGATCAGAATCTTATTCGGCATGATCTTGGAAATCTCCAGTTCATCCAAATTCATCAAAGCATTAATATTATAATTTGCCTGATTGATATCAATCAAAAAAATACTCTCCCCAACACTTATTCCCGATGCCTCAACAACTGTCTGAACATCAACTATTTCATTTCCAACCACTTCGATTTCGGCCACGTTGAAGATACCCAGATTGACAGCCTGATAAACACCAAAGCCGATAATGCCAATTACCCCCAGAATAATCAGGATTGTAATCAGGCCTTTCATCAGCCGTTTGCGCTTATTTATTTTTCGTTGCCGCCGTCGTTGTTCCCGGAGTTCCTGCTTTGTCAGCTCGTGGTTTTGCGGTTTTTTGATGTTTTTTTCTTTGGGTTTTTTTTTCTTTGATCGTTTCATTAATTCTCCATTAAT
>PGZS01000096.1 GCA_002841435.1 Firmicutes bacterium HGW-Firmicutes-3
GAAGATTTATAAGTCCGAACAGATTCGAAACATTGTATTATTAGGCCATGGAGGAAGCGGTAAGACTACACTGGTGGAAGCTATGGCCCATGTGGATGGCATTGTAAAACGACAAGGAAAAGTGGAAGAAGGTAACACGATTAGCGATTTTGATAAAGAAGAAATCAAAAGAGGCTTTTCAATTAGTACTTCTTGTATACCTATTGAATGGCAGGATTGCAAACTTAATTTATTAGATGCACCTGGATATTTCGACTTTGTTGGAGAAGCAAAACAAGCCACACGTGTAGCTGATAGTGCCATTGTTGTAGTCTCAGGCAGATCAGGCGTTGAAGTAGGAACGGAAAAGGCTTTTGAATACGCAGAAGAAATGGAAATACCCAAAATTGTATTTGTGACAGACATGGATGATGATAATGCAGATTTAGGCAGGGTGCTGAACCAATTAAAAGATATTTTCGGAAAATCGATAGCACCATTTCAAGTGCCAATAAAAGAAGACGAACATTTTGTTGGATTTGTTAATATTATTAAAATGGAAGGTAGAAAATTTGTAAAAGATCATGTTGAACCTTGTGATATACCTGAAGATTTAATAGATGAGGTTAATGAAGTTAGAGAAATGATCCTAGAGGCAGTTGCAGAAAGTGACGAAGCCTTAATGGAAAAATATTTTGAAGGTGAAGCATTTACATTGGAAGAAATTCAAGATGCTATACATAATGGCGTTATTGATGGGTCAATTATACCTGTATTGTGTGGTTCAGGCACAAACAACACGGGTGTCACCGTCTTAATGGATTCTTTGGTTAAGTATATGCCTTCTCCAAGAGAAGAACATACAAGTGTATATGGTGAGCATCCGGATACAGGTGAAGAAGTTGAAGTGTTCTGTGATATCGAACATGAAGCAACCGCTCTTGTTTTCAAGACAATCATTGATCCTTATGTAGGGAAGCTATCTCTTTTTAGAGTTTATTCGGGAATTATAAAGAAAGACATGCAACTATTAAATGTGAGTAAAGAACAAAGGGAAAAAGCAAATCACATTTACGTATTGAGAGGCAGAGAACAGTTTGAAGTGGACGAAATTCATGCAGGTGACATTGGTGCATTTTCAAAAATGACGGATGTAAATACAGGCGATACATTATGTGACCCTGCTAAGCCCGTTAAATTACCAGGCATCACATTCCCGGAATCATTGGCCTATAGAGCGGTTCTTCCGATAAAAAAAGGTGAAGAAGAAAAAATGACCTCCGGCATTCACAAATTAATGGAAGAAGATCCAACCATTAATATTGTCTTGGATACAGAAAACCATCAAGAACTTTTATACGGTGTTGGTGGCCAACATTTGGAAATTATTAAGAGTAAGTTGTTGGATAAATTTAAAGTTGAAATCGATTTGGTCAAGCCTAGAATCCCATACCGTGAAACCATAAAAGCAAAAGGTCAGGTACGTGGAAGACATAAGAAACAATCAGGAGGACATGGTCAGTACGGTGATGTGGTTATGGAATTTGAACCATCAGGTGATCGTGAGAAGTCTTTCATATTCGAAGAAAAAATAGTTGGAGGTTCAGTACCTAAGAACTATTTCCCGGCTGTAGAAAAAGGATTGATTGAATCGGTAGATAGAGGCGCACTTGCAGGATATAAGGTTGTTGGTGTGAAAGCAACACTTATAGATGGTTCTTATCACCCTGTTGATTCCTCGGAGATGGCTTTTAAAATGGCAACCATTGCAGCGTTTAAAGAAGCTATGAAAGTTTGTAAACCAATCATACTAGAACCGATAGCCAGTGTTCGCGTTGTCGTACCGGATGACTATATGGGTGACGTTATAGGTGATTTGAATAAGAGAAGGGGACGCGTCATGGGCATGAACCCTGTAAAAGGCAAACAAGAAGTGATGGCTGAAGTTCCTATGGGTGAAATGTACGGTTACTCAACGGACTTAAGATCTATGACGCAAGGTAGAGGTATGTTTACTTTAACTTTTGAACGTTATGATGAGGCACCGGCAGAAATTCAATTAAAGGTAATAGAAGATCGAACTCAAGACAAATAGTTTTATTAAAGATCAAAAACAGGTTGTACCGGGGTGGTATAACCTGTTTTTTTGTTGAAATTATGTGGTTGTTATGGTTGTTTATATTAACGATAATCAGTCTTGTATTGTCACTTTCTTATATCCAACCAAACAAGTTGGAAATGTACTTATAAAATACATGTCAAAGTATTGACAAAGTATCAACCGGCATGATAATCTTACATAGAATCATATCCGAGTCATTTAGTAGGAATTATGAGGTGATGTAGTGAAACTTTCAACCAAAGGAAGATATGGACTAAGAGCCATGATTGATCTTGCTATACATTCCAAGGAAAATCAGGTATCCATAAAAAGCATATCAGAGCGCCAGGAAATATCAGAAAACTATTTGGAGAGAATTATAGCACTCCTAAAAAAAGCAGGTTATGTTAAAAGTACAAGAGGTGCTCAAGGTGGCTATATGCTTACTAAAAAACCAGAACAGATTTCTGTCGGGAATATTCTAAGAGCCCTGGAAGGTGACTTAAATCCGGTGGATTGCTCATTGATTAATGATGACAAAGTGTGTTTGGAATCCGGTTTATGTGTGACCAAGTTTGTATGGAAACGTATCAGTGACAGCATTAATGATGTGGTGGACAACATTAGTCTTCAAGATTTAGTGAACGAACAAATAGAAATAGATAAATCTCAGTTGAGCAGATAGGAGCGGTTATGAATAAGAAAATCTATTTAGATCATGCAGCAACAACACCTACTAAAATAGAAGTGGTTGAGGCAATGCTACCGTATTTCACAGAAAAATTTGGTAACCCCTCAAGTATTTATGAGTTTTCGGGACAGAATAAGGAAGCCATTGAAGAGTCAAGGGAGTTAGTAGCAAAAGCCATAGGTGCCAATGAAAGAGAGATTTTTTTTACGAGTGGAGGTACTGAATCGGATAACTGGGCTATATTAGGCATAGCAGAAAGTTATAAGACCAAAGGGAATCATATCATAACAACAACGATTGAGCACCACGCTGTCCTTCATACATGCGAATATCTTGAGAAAAACGGATATGAAGTCACGTATCTGGAAGTGGATAAAGATGGACTTGTTAATCCAGATGATTTGAAAGATGCCATTAAAGAAACAACTATATTGATATCCATTATGCTTGCCAATAACGAGATTGGTACAGTACAACCCATAGAGGAACTAGGTGCCATTGCCAAAGCGTCAGGTGTCCTTTTTCATACGGATGCCGTACAAGGTGTTGGCCATGTTCCTATAGATGTAAATGCTATGCATATTGATCTCTTAAGTATAAGTGGCCACAAGTTATACGGTCCTAAGGGAATAGGTGCTTTATATGTCAGAAAAGGTATAAAACTAAAATCTTTTATTCATGGTGGTGGGCAGGAAAAAAAACGTCGTGGAGGTACTGAAAATGTACCCGCAATTGTAGGTTTTGGAAAAGCAATTGAGTTGGCAATAACATCTATGGAGGCTGAAAGTAAAAGACAGGCGGATCTTAGAGATTATTTGATTGAGCAGGTACTTGAAAAAATACCCCATTGCAGAATAAACGGTCATAAAGAGTATAGACTTCCCAATAATGCTAACTTTAGTTTTGAGTTCATTGAAGGGGAATCCTTGTTAATTATGTTAGACATGAAAGACATTTGTGCATCAAGCGGTTCGGCCTGCACTTCCGGATCGTTAGACCCGTCCCATGTGTTGTTAGGTATAGGTCTACCCCATGAAATTGCCCATGGTTCCTTAAGGATTAGTCTAGGAGATCAGAATACAAAAGAAGAGATGGATTATCTCATTGAGTCATTAATTGTCATCGTAGCGAGACTAAGAGAAATGTCGCCATTGTATGAAGACTACATGAAAAAACAAGCAAAAATTGAAAGATAGAGGTGTAATGGTATGTATACTAAAAAGGTAATGGATCATTTTCAAAACCCTAGAAACATGGGTGAAATAGAAGACGCTTCAGGTGTAGGTACAGTTGGAAATGCAAAGTGTGGCGATATCATGAGAATCTACTTGGATATCGAAGATGAGATTATAAAGGATGTTAAGTTTAAGACTTTTGGTTGTGGTGCAGCTGTAGCCACCAGTTCAATGGCAACTGAGTTGGTAAAGGGAAAAACAGTTAAAGAAGCCATGGAAGTGACTAATAAAGCCGTTATGGAAGCGCTAGACGGACTTCCAAGAGCTAAAGTGCATTGTTCACTTCTCGCAGAAGAAGCACTCCAAGCAGCACTGTGGGATTATGCGAAGAAAAACGGTATTGTTATAGAGGGATTAGAAGAACCTAAGCCTTTTGAAGAGCATGAAGAAGAAGAAGAAGAATTCTAGAGGAATATTATGAATACTAAAACAGTTGTAGTAGGGATGTCCGGAGGTGTGGATTCATCTGTGGCAGCCTACTTATTGAAAGAAGCAGGTTACAATGTGATTGGTGTTACCATGCAGATATGGCAGGATGAAGATAGAGATCTTGAAGAAGAACAAGGTGGTTGTTGTGGCCTCTCGGCAGTAGATGATGCCAGAAGAGTAGCCCAGAATCTCGACATACCTTATTATGTTATGAATTTTAAGGAAGAATTCAACCGTGAGGTTATTGACTATTTTGTTACATCTTATAAAGAAGGTAAGACGCCAAACCCATGTATCGCGTGCAACCGAAAAGTTAAATGGGAATCTTTGTTGACACGTAGTATGAATATTGGTGCTGATTTTATCGCCACAGGGCATTATGCTAAAGTGGTCAAGCTGGAAAATGGTAGATACGCTTTAAAACAATCAGTGACTTTGAAAAAGGACCAGACTTATGCTTTATATAACCTGACACAGGATCAGCTTAGTAAGACATTGATGCCTGTTGGAGATTATGATAAGGAAACAGTTCGGGTTATGGCAGAGAAAATTAATCTGAGGATTGCCAATAAACCGGACAGTCAGGATATATGCTTTGTGCCCGATGGAGATTATGGAAAATTCCTTGAAACCTATACCGGAGAAAAGCCTATTGAAGGTAATTTTGTTGATGAAAATGGTAAAATTCTTGGTCGTCATAAAGGTATTGTGCATTATACAATAGGTCAAAGGAAGGGACTAGGATTAAGTCTTGGAAAACCGGGATTTGTTACAGCCATTAGACCTGAAACTAGGGAAGTAGTTATTGGAGACAACAAGGACACATATGCTTTTTCCTTAATTGCCAATCAACTGAATTTTATGCCCTTTGAAAAACTGGAAAGTGAAAAAAAATTTACAGCAAAAATCAGATATAGTCATATACCGGCTGTTTGTCATGTAAAGATGATTGATGAAGATTTGATGGAAGTAAGATTTGAGGATGCTCAACGGGCCATAACCCCTGGACAAGCCGTAGTTCTATATGACGGGGATCTAGTTGTAGGCGGAGGAACCATCATTCGTGCTCTCAATGAATAAAAAATGAAAAGGTATAAAAAAACACCTAACAAGTAGTTGGTCAACAAAGGTCAATTATCTTGAAGGTGTTTTTTGTTATAAAAGGGCAGACGACCTAGCTAAAGCCAATCTGTCTAGGAACTCTTTTCTGGAATACGGTGTAAGATTTGAATCCGATTTTCTTAAGTTGATTTTCTACTAAATCAAAAGATGTGGCGACGTTCTCAGGTCGATGGGCATCAGAACCAATGGTAAGTAACTCACCACCAAGCTGGTGATATCTTTTTAGAACCTCATAGCTTGGATGTGGTTGATCCAATTTGTATACATAACCGCTTGTATTCACTTCAAGTGCCTTGTCTTTACGAATTAAAGTGGTCAAGATTGCATCAAAAATATCAAAAAAATCAGCATAAGTATATTTTTTGTGAACATCTCCACGCCAATACCTAATGACATAATCGAGATGACCTAAAGCATCAAAGTCATCAAAATGCTGAACATTAAAGAGGGTATCCTCGAAGATGCTGAAATAGCCTTCATTTCGAGTTAAACCATCAAAATATGTAGGGTCATAGGGATCTTTGCCTTTTGCTAAATGTGTGGAACTAATGATAAAATCAAAAGCATGCGTCCTGGCCAGTTGACGTAAGGGCTTATGTAAATGCTTTTCTATTCCAAACTCGATGCCTGTTAACAAAAGAAAGTCATCCTTCAAAGTAGCCTTAAAATCTTCAATAGCCTTTATGTATTTATATACATCTAACTCACCGGATATGCCTTCAAAGCTGAAGTCGATATCATGGTGGTCAGTAAAGGCCAAGGTATTTAGACCATTGTCCTTTGCAGCTTTAATCATATCTGACATAGAAGCTTGACTGTCGAATGAAAAATAGGTATGGGTGTGTAAATCCGAACGTATCATATGAATTCTCCTTCAAGTTTTACAAATAAAGTTAAAGGGTAAAAACTAAGTTTGACTAAATTCACATATAATTTAGTATTGACGCCTTAACCAAATGTAAAATAATTCTAACATAGATTTAGTGGTATATAAACAAAAATGAAGGGAATTCATAAATTACTTGTTTTATGCTTAGGTTACATGGTAATATAGTCTTGGTTATTTACGAGAATATAATATTTGTTTTACAGAAAGATGACATTGATGACAAATTTTATCAATGGTGTTGATTTAGGAGGATATTACAATGGACTGGGTTGGATTTCAAAATGCACTTTTTAATATTTTTGCACTATTTGGTGGATTTGGTATGTTCTTGTACGGTATGCATATCATGGCAGATGGCTTGCAAAAAACAGCCGGAAATAAAATGAAAAACCTACTGGGTGCATTAACCAATAACAGATTTGTTGGGGTTGTTGTGGGCGCACTTGTAACGGCTATTGTTCAAAGTAGTTCAGCCAGTACAGTTATGGTAATCGGATTTGTAAATGCAGGTTTGATGAACCTGGTTCAAGCAACCGGTGTTATTATGGGTGCCAACATCGGAACGACCATTACATCTTGGATTGTATCAAGTGCCGAATGGATGGTATTTTTTAAACCTGAAAAAATTGCACCTTTAATCATGGGCATTGGTGCGAGTATACTGTTCTTTTCAAAGAATAAAAAAAAGCAACAAATTGGTGAAATCCTCGTAGGTTTTTCCTTGATTTTTATCGGGTTAGAGTTAATGAAGTCAGGCATAACACCTTATAAAGATTCTCAAGTTTTTAAAGATGCTTTTATCGTTCTTGGTAAAAATCCAATTCTTGCAGTTGTAGCAGGTGCAGTGGTGACAGCAATCATCCAAAGCAGTTCAGCTTCGGTAGGTATCCTTCAAACCCTAGCAGCAACAGGTATTATCCCTTTTAGTGCGGCTTTATACATTGTACTTGGACAAAATATCGGCACAACAGTCACCGCAATGTTGTCAAGTATCGGTGCAAGTAAGACAGCCAAAAGAGCTGCCTATGTCCATCTGTTGTTTAATGTTTTTGGAACGGTGGTATTTACGTTAGGTACGTTTATATACTTCGAAGTATTCGATGTAAATCATGGTCATGCAATTATCACAATGACACAGATTTCTATTTTTCATACATTTTTTAATGTGACCAATACTGCTATTCTGTTCCCTTTCGCAACTCAATTAGCAGCAATCGCGGAAAAAATTGTACCTGGTGTTGATCGAGTCGTGGAGGATGAAGAAGAACTCACCCTTAGACACTTGGATGAAAGGATTTTGGAAACCCCTACTTTTGCTGTAGAAAACGCAATCGAGGAAGTAGCACGTATGGGAGACCTGGCAGTTAACAATACCCAATTAGCTATAGAAGCATTAATTGAGAAGGACAACAAAAAAATCGCTGAAGTCATCAGCAATGAAAAGAAAATTAATAAACTTGAAAAACTTATTACAGATTATTTGGTGAAAATAAGCAACTCTGCTTTGAATGAGCATCAAAATCTCGTAATAACAAATCTATTCCATTCGGTCAATGATATTGAGCGTGTCGGTGACCATGCTGAAAATATTGCAGAGTTAGCCAAATACTATGTTGATAACGAGTTGAAATTCTCAGAAGAAGCAGAAGAAGAATTTAAAGTTATTTCTCAGTTAGCGCTAGATACCATACGTCTTGCCATAGAAGCGCGAAGAGATGACAATGCTGATTTAGTGAAGAAGGTTGAATCCAACGAAGAAGAAATGGACGTCATGGAAGAGCATTTAAGAGGTCAGCATATAAAGAGACTTGGTAAAAATCTGTGTGATTCATCAACAGGTGTTGTCTTTTTGGACTCTATTAGTAACCTTGAGAGAATTACGGATCATGCTTTGAATTTGGCCTATTATGTTAAGGATGAAATTATATAATTATTTCTTATAAAACGAACCGCGAACAGAGACAACCGCTAACAGGAACGGTTCTTCCGGTTCGCTTGATTGCAGCAAAAGTAAATACTGAAGTAGAAGAGGGTACAGACAGAATTATGTGTGTACCCTTTTTTTAGAGACGGTTCTTAACCAGAGGAAATACTATATTTGTATGCTACCTTACTCGACGTATACGAATTCTTGATATATAATTGCATTATACTAAAGGCACAAATTCACTAGATTTGGATAGGGAGTGAGTATATGAGAATAGCTTTTTTTGATACAAAGCCTTACGATCGTCAATCCTTTGATCAATATATTAATCAATATGATATTAAGATTAAATATTTTGAAGCAAAGTTAAATGAAGATACAGTTGCATTAGCAGCACATTCAAATGTTGTTTGTGCATTTGTAAATGACACATTAAATGAAATGGTTATCAATGCTTTAGTCGATATGGGTATCGAGTTATTAGCATTACGATGCGCAGGTTATAATCATGTCGATTTTGAAGCGGCATATAATAAGTTGCATATCGTGAGAGTTCCGGCCTATTCACCTTATGCAGTTGCAGAGCATGCTATTGCACTGATGTTTTCTTTGAACAGAAAAACCCATAGAGCATATGTGCGAACACGAGACAATAACTTTAACATTAATGGATTAATTGGATTTGACTTTTATGGTAAAACCATTGGTGTTATTGGAACAGGAAAGATAGGACGTATATTCATAGATATTTGTAAAGGGTTGGGTATGAATATAATAGCTTATGATATGTATCCGTCAGAGATTGAAGGGGTTGAGTTCGTAGAGCTTAAAAGCCTTTATCAAAAATCGGACATTATTTCGTTGCATTGCCCTTTAACTAGAGAAACACACTATATGATTGATGAACATGCTATTCAACAGATGAAAGAAGGGGTTATGCTAATTAATACATCCCGAGGCGCATTGGTACAGACAGAACATCTTATTGACGGATTGAAATCAAAAAAAATCGGATCTGCGGGGTTAGACGTCTACGAAGAAGAAAGTGAATACTTTTTTGAAGATTTTTCATCTGAAAGCATTGAAGATGATATTCTTGCTCGGCTTTTATCCTTCAGTAATGTCCTTGTGACGTGTCCTTGTGACGTCTCATCAAGCATTTTTGACAAAAGAAGCACTAAGCAATATTGCCGAAACAACATTAGAAAACATCAAAGCATACCAAGAAGGAAAACCATTGGTAAATGAAGTATGTTATCATTGCCCGGAAGGTCCGAAGAAGTGCAACAAAAAAGAAAATGGTCGATGTTGGTAGTGAATAAAGCCACTGCTTCTTATAGATCAAAACTGAGAATGAATCTTGGTAAATAGCTCTTGTGATTGACTATTTTAATTAAGCTGTATTTTGTAAAATGTACAAAATTTCAATAGAAAACCTTGTAATTTATTTGTAGAATGTTATAATAAGAGTGTGCTTAATTGATGTGGCATTTTTTGATAAACAACTTGGGACGAAAAATGACAACAGGGACCAAATGGGTCCGGGAGTTGATTATGGAAGCATACACAGCCGCTTTACAGAAAATAATTCCAAAAGAGTTGACGGTATTAAGGCGCAGATACAAAGTCCTTCGTGGCATTCATCTTTTTCAACCAATCGGTAGACGCTCATTGTCGGATCGTATACATTTAAGTGAAAAGTCAATCCGTACAGATACTGAGTTTATGCGTGATGAAGGTTTTATTTATTCGTCCGGTTCAGGGATGGTACTTGGACCAACGGGTATGCAATTGCTTAATGAGTTGAAGGATTTTATGGAGCAGATTGAAGGCCTAAGTACGATAGAAGAACAGATAAAAGATATCCTTAAATGCGCGGAAGTTGTGATTGTATCCGGTGACGCAGATTTTGATGATGAGGCTATTTACAACATTGGTCATGCAGCGGCGAGAGTGTTGCTTAGAAATATTTCTAACAATGATATCATTGCACTGACAGGCGGTTCAACCGTGCATCGGATGATTGAGGCCATACCATCAAGCCCGATTAAAGCAAAGAATGTATATGTCGTACCGGCTAGAGGTAGCTTGGGGAATAATGTGTCATATCAAGCCAACACTTTAGTGGCGATGTTAGCCGAAAAAATACACTCTAGCTATACTTTATTAAATATTCCGGATAATCTAAGTCAAAAATCTCTTGAAAGTGTAAGAGAAGAACCAGAGATTCAAGAGACTCTAAATAAGCTTATCAAATCCAATATATTAATTTATGGTATTGGTAATGCAAGTAAAATGTCGGAACGTAGGAATCTTGGACAGGATATTATCAAACATCTTACGGACCATCATGCGACAGCTGAAGCTTTGGGTTACTATTTTAACCAACAAGGCGAAGTGATTTATGCATCTAGATCAATCGGAATTACAATGGATCAAATGACTGAATTAAAATATCCAATAGCGGTTGCCGGAGGTCGTAGTAAATCTGATGCAATTTTATCAGTTAAGAAGCTATTAAGCCGTGGATGTGTTATAATGGACGAGGGTGCGGCAAATGGTGTTATAGCACTATTTAGAAAGTAAATGTCAACAAGCTGTTTTACAGCTTTAGATTTATGGTCCTTTAACCATAATAGGGCACTAAGTCATAGATAAAAACAATAATATATTCTAGGAGGAAACAAAAATGACAAAAATCGCAATTAATGGTTTTGGGCGTATCGGTCGTCTTGCATTTAGACAAATGTTTGATGCAGAGGGTTATGAAATCGTAGGTATCAACGACTTAACAGATGCTACAACATTGGCTCATTTATTGAAGTATGACTCAGCTCAAGGTAGATTTGGTAAAGAAGTTACAGCTACTGAAGATTCAATTATCGTCGAAGGAAAAGAAATCAAGATCTATGCTCAAAAAGACCCTAAAGAACTTCCTTGGGGTGAATTGGATGTTGACGTTGTACTTGAGTGTACAGGATTTTTTGCTGATAAAGACAAAGCATCTGCACATATCACAGCAGGCGCTAAAAAAGTCGTTATATCAGCACCTGCTACAGGTGATTTAAAAAGCGTTGTATTTGGCGTTAATGAAAATGTCCTAGATGGTTCAGAAACAGTAGTTTCAGCGGCATCTTGTACAACAAACTGTCTTGCACCAATGGCAGATACACTAAACAAATTAGCTAAAATCGAAAAAGGTTTCATGACAACGATTCATGCTTACACCAATGACCAAAACACATTAGATGCACCTCATGGTAAAGGTGACTTAAGAAGAGCTAGAGCAGCAGCAGCAAACATCGTACCGAATACAACAGGTGCAGCTAAAGCTATAGGTCTTGTTATTCCTGAACTTAACGGTGTTCTTGATGGCGCAGCTCAACGTGTGCCTGTTATCACAGGATCATTAACAGAGTTAGTATCTGTTGTTAATGGCGAAGTGACTGTAGATCAAGTTAATGCAGCTATGAAAGCAGCATCAGACGATTCTTTCGGTTACAACGAAGAGCCTATTGTTTCAACAGACGTAATCGGAATCACTTTCGGTTCATTATTTGATGCAACTCAAACCAAAGTTACACCTCTTGGTAATGGTCAATCACTTGTTAAGACGGTTGCATGGTATGACAATGAGAATTCCTATACAAGCCAAATGGTTAGAGTTATCAAATACTTAGATGAATTAAGTAAGTAATACTTATTAAGTACAATAGAATTAAATATGATCCATAGATGGGTCCGGTCTTGTAGCTTGACTATGCGGCCGGGCTCATTTTGTTCTATATTAGGCAAATACTACTTTCCAAATATAGAACAAGCATTTGAATTCCAAATTACAACCAATATTATATGAAGATATTAGAAGGGAGCAGTACATATGTTTAGTAAAAAAACAGTAGAAGACATTCAGGTAGCAGGGAAACAAGTGTTGGTAAGATGTGATTTTAATGTTCCAATTATTGATGGTGCAATTACAGATATTAACAGACTTGAGGGTGCATTGCCAACTATTAATAAGTTGATTGGTGAGGGTGCAAAGGTGATTTTGTGTTCTCACTTAGGTAAACCAAAAGGTCCGGATGCAAAATATTCATTAGCGCCTGTTGCAATAAAGCTTTCTGAAATGCTAGGCAAGGAAGTTGTTTTTGCAGCTGATGATGAAGTGGTAGGACCAAAAGCGAAAGCGGCAGTTGATGCGATGAAGGATGGTGACGTTGTACTTCTTGAAAACACAAGATTTAGAGCGGAAGAATCTAAAAATGGAGAAGCTTTCTCAAAAGATCTTGCTTCTTTAGCACAAATCTTTGTTAATGATGCTTTTGGTACAGCACATAGAGCACATTGTTCAAATGTAGGTGTTACAGAGTATATGGAAACCAGTGTTGTTGGTTATTTAATGGAAAAAGAGATTGACTATCTTGGTAATGCCATTGAAAATCCGGAAAGACCTTTCATTGCAATTCTTGGTGGGGCAAAAGTTTCTGACAAAATCGATGTAATTAACAACCTTCTTGACAAAGTCAACACAATTATCATTGGTGGTGGAATGGCTTATACTTTTTTGAAGGCGCTTGGAAATGACGTTGGAAGTTCACTACTTGAAGGTGATAAATTAAATTATGCCCTTAAAATGATTGATAAGGCAATGGAAAAGAATGTACGATTCTTATTACCAATTGATCATGTTGTGGCTAAAGAATTCAAAAATGATACAGAGTTCAAGACTGTTCACCGTGGCGGCATTGAAGGTGAGTGGATGGGTCTTGATATCGGTCCTGAAACACAAGCGTTATATGCAGATGCAATCAAAGGTGCTAAAACCGTTATATGGAATGGCCCGATGGGCGTGTTTGAATTTGATAATTTTGCAAATGGTACAAAAACGATTGCTCAATCCCTTGCAGATGCAGATTGCATTTCTATTATCGGTGGTGGTGACTCTGCAGCAGCTGTTAATCAACTTGGATTTGGTGAGAGAATGTCACATATCTCAACAGGTGGCGGCGCATCATTAGAGTTTTTAGAAGGTAAAGAATTACCAGGTCTTGCAGCAGCTGACAACAAATAGATTTATAATGAATTAATATGGAGGTAATGAAATGCGTAGAATGATTACGGCGGGAAATTGGAAAATGAATAAAACCCCAAAAGAAGCGGTAGCTTTAATTGAGGAATTAATACCATTTGTAAAATCTGAGGATACAGATGTTGTTTTCTGTGTTCCAGCAGTGGATTTGGTAGCAGCAGTAGAAGCGACTAAAGGTACGAATATTGAGATAGGTGCTCAAAATATGCACTTTGAAGACAAAGGCGCTTATACCGGCGAAATAGCAGCGAATATGTTAACTGAAATCGGTGTCAAGTATGTTGTCATCGGCCATTCAGAAAGACGTGAATATTTTGCTGAAACAAATGAAACTGTTAATAAAAAAGTCTTAAAAGCATTAGAGTGTGATATAGTGCCGATTTTATGTTGTGGAGAATACCTTGAGCAAAGAGAACAAGGTGTAACTGTTGACCTTGTAAGACAGCAAATTAAAGTAGGTTTACTTGGTGTATCACCGGAAGATGCTAAAAAAGTAGTCATCGCTTATGAACCAATTTGGGCAATAGGAACAGGCGTGACAGCCACAAGTGATCAAGCAGAAGAAGTATGTGCTGCAATCAGAGAATTACTCATTGAGCTTTATGGAACAGAAGTTGCTGAAGCTATGAGAATTCAATACGGTGGTTCAGTAAATGCAGGTAATGCTGCTGAATTATTCTCAAAACCCAATATTGATGGTGGTTTGGTTGGTGGTGCCAGCTTAACAACTGGATTTGGTGATATCGTTAATTTTAAGTAAGAGTATACTATAAGGGTAATAAAGGGTTGCATCCCGCAACCCTTTATAATATCCTATTCAAACTTTTTATGGGTTATGGTATAATGATAATTAGAATCAATACTGGTT
>PGZS01000312.1 GCA_002841435.1 Firmicutes bacterium HGW-Firmicutes-3
TGGGTGTTGACTCACGTCATGCAGATCAACAGGTTCGTGGAGCAATCGTTCTGCCACATGGTACAGGTAAAACAGTTAAAGTTCTGGTTATCGCCAAAGGTGATAAACTGAAAGAAGCTGAAGAAGCCGGTGCTGATTTCTTTGGTGAAGACGATATTATCGATAAAATTCAAAAAGAAAACTGGTTTGATTTTGATGTAATGATTGCTACTCCAGATATGATGGGTAAAGTTGGTCGTTTAGGTCGAGTATTAGGACCTAAAGGTTTAATGCCTAACCCAAAATCAGGAACTGTAACCATGGATGTTGCAAAAGCTGTTGCCGATACTAAAGCCGGTAAGGTTGAGTATCGTTTAGACAAAACCAATATTATTCATGTCATCATTGGTAAAGCATCTTTTACCGAAGAAGCTTTAAAAGAAAACATGATGGTATTATTGGATACGGTAAAAAAAGCAAAACCAGCTGCTTCCAAGGGTCAATACTTTAGAAGTGTTACTCTGGCAAGTACCATGAGTCCTGGAGTTAAAGTCAACACAGGAAAAATCTAGGAGTCTATTGCTTCATTGAAGATAAACTTCGAAACGACTTGACATAGAAAATGACAAATGATACAATACCATCGTTGTCAAAGAAAATCATTCATCCATAGACAGTAGGTCTGTAAATCCTACCGAGGTTGAAGAGAAAAAAGCTTATGAATAATAAAGCTCTCTTCACGCTGTGGAGTGAGCTTTTTTGATACGATTTTATAAAGGAGGTGCAGATAATACATGCCAAAGATTGAAGTAAAACAAGTAATTGTACAAGAAATTGCCGAAAAACTTCGTAACGCCCAAACAGCGGTTCTCGTTGACTATCGTGGTTTGAATGTAGAAGAAGTGACTGAGTTACGTTCTCAGGCTCGTGCAGCAGGTATCGACTACAAGGTATATAAAAACTCAATGATGCGGTTCGCTGCTAAAGAAACCGGTTTTGAAGGTTTACTTGACGTTTTGGTTGGACCTACTGCAATTGCTTTCTGTGATACAGATCCAGTTGCACCAGCAAAACTACTTAGCGAGTTTGCAAAAAAACATAAAGCTTTAGAAATTAAAGCAGGTATGGTTGATGGTAAGGTTTTAGACGTTCAAGGCGTCGCGGCTCTTGCTGAATTACCACCACGAGAAGTACTGGTTGCCCAGGTTCTTGGTGGCTTAAACGCACCAATTTCAGGTTTTGTTAACGTACTTAACGGAAACATGCGTGGA
>PGZS01000313.1 GCA_002841435.1 Firmicutes bacterium HGW-Firmicutes-3
TGTCCAGTATCTTGGGCGTAGCTTTATCAATATTTGTTTACAGAAAGTTATAATGATGAATTCTATAGAAATTATTTTGGCGTCAGGATCACCTAGACGTAAAGAGATTCTTAACAACTTAAAATTATATCCAAGGATTATTCAACCTGATATTGATGAATCCCATAAACCCAATGAAAAGCCTCATGCGCTTGTTCATAGGCTGTCTTATGAGAAATCATATGCTGTTGCAAAGAATCTGGATCAAGGTTTGATTATTGGGTCAGATACAATCGTGGTCATAGATAATCAAATTCTTACCCAGCCCAAAACCACTGCAGAGGCTAAAGCTATGTTGACTGCAATCAGTGGTAGAACCCATCAGGTTTTGACCGGTATGACACTCATATACCAACCGAATCATGAGGTGTTTACTCAGGTTGCAATGACCAATGTTATTATGAATCCATTAACAGATGCGTGGATAGATAACTATGTAGCCACCGGTGAGCCTATGGATAAAGCTGGCGCTTATGGAATACAAGGTATTGGCGCCACACTTGTTAATCGAATCGACGGAGAATACAATACCGTTGTTGGTTTGTCCGTCCAAACATTGATGGATGGCTTTAGATCACTGAATTTAAATTATTTTGATTTAATAAAACAGGATCGAGCATAAGGAACAGATAATATATTTATAAAGACTGTAACCTAGGGGGGACCATGCATAAAACAATGTCCATCAAGGAAATTCCAATTGAAGAACGACCTTATGAAAAACTGGAAACGCGAGGTGCTTCTGCCTTGTCAGATGCAGAACTTCTCGCAATTATCATAAAAAGCGGGACTAAAGAAGAAAAATCAACAGACATCGCTATGCGCGTGTTGAACCAGCATGCTTCCGGTTTAATTGGCCTGCATAAGCTTAGCATGAAAGAACTACAAACGATTAAAGGCATCGGCCGTGTAAAAGCGATACAGCTTAAAGCCATCACCGAACTTTCTAATCGAATGGCGAAGGCAACCTATAAGGAAAAGTTAAATGTACATTCGCCTTCATCTGTTGCTTCCATATATATGGAAGCAATGCGTCATTTAGATTGTGAACATTTTAAGGTTGTTATATTGGATACGAAACACAATATCATTGGAGATCATACGTTATCCGTTGGTACGGTCAATGCTTCTCTTGTACACCCTAGAGAAGTATTTATTTATGCATTAAGACACCATGCGGTTAGTATC
>PGZS01000097.1 GCA_002841435.1 Firmicutes bacterium HGW-Firmicutes-3
AATTGGAGGATTTACAATGATTACAACGGATAACGTGAGTTTAAGCTTTAGCGACAAACAACTTTTCAAAAACATAAACCTTAAATTCACCCATGGCAATTGTTATGGTGTCATAGGTGCAAATGGATCTGGTAAGTCCACCTTTTTAAAAATACTTTCCGGTGATATTGAAGCGACAACCGGTGATATCGCCATTACCAAAGGTGAACGTATTGCAGTTCTAAAGCAAGACCACTATGCCCATGACGAAGATACTGTACTTAATACTGTTATCATGGGTCATGAACGGCTTTATAGTATTATTCATGAAAAAGAAGCGCTTTATGCGAAAGAGGATTTTACCGAAGAAGATGGCATTAAGTCGGCTGAATTAGAAGGCGAATTTGCTGAACTTGGTGGTTGGGAAGCCGAATACGATGCTGAAAAGCTATTAATCGGTCTTGATATTCCTAAGGATCTTCATAGCAAGTTTATGAAGGATTTAACGGGTGCTCAAAAAGTTAAGGTTCTTTTGGCTCAAGCACTTTTTGGCAACCCACACATTCTACTCCTTGATGAGCCTACCAACCACTTGGATTTTAAATCCATCATGTGGCTGGAAGAATTCTTAATCAATTACGCTAACACTGTTATTGTTGTTTCTCATGATCGACATTTTCTTAATAATGTATGTACACATATTGTAGATATTGACTTTGGTAAAGCGAGAATGTATGTGGGTAACTATGATTTCTGGAAAGAATCTAGTGAACTGATGCTAAGACTGATTAATGACCAGAATAAAAAGGCTGAGGACAAAATTGCTGAACTTAAGTCTTTCATCGCTCGTTTTAGTTCTAATGCTTCCAAAGCCAAGCAAGCCACTTCTCGTAAAAAAATGTTGGATAAGATTAATATAGAAGATATTCAGCCTTCCTCCAGAAGATATCCTTTTGTTGGATTCATTCCAGACCGTGAGGTTGGCAAGGACATCCTTCGTGTTGAAGGTATTAGTAAAACCATTGACGGTGTCAAAGTCTTAAACAATGTCACCTTTATTGTTAATAAAGATGATAAGATTGTTTTTTTAAGTGATAATGAGATTGCACGGACCACTTTGTTCCAGATTCTTAGTGGAGAAGTCGAACCTGATGAGGGTACTTTCACTTGGGGTGTTACAACCACCACTTCCTATTTACCAAAAGACAATGGTAAATTCTTTAATGGTGTTGAATTGAATTTGGTTGAATGGTTACGCCAATATTCCAAAGATGATGACGAGTCCTATATACGTGGTTTCTTAGGTAAGATGTTGTTTTCCGGGGAAGAAGCTTTAAAAAAAGCACATGTTCTTTCCGGTGGTGAAAAAGTACGTTGTATGTTATCTCGTATGATGCTCTCAGGTGCTAATGTAATTGTTCTTGATGAACCTACGAACCACTTGGATCTTGAGTCTATTACGGCTGTTAACGATGGTTTGATTGCTTATCGGGGTAATGTTTTGTTCTCTTCTCATGATCATAAGTTTATCGAGACTGTGGCGAATCGTATTATTGAATTGACGCCAAACGGTATTGTGGATCGTATGATGGAATTTGATGAGTGGTTGGCTAATGATGAGCTTCAGGAAACGATTAAAGGTATGTATGAGTAGGGGTTTTTTTAAAAGCTTCTCATAATAGGTCCTATGAAAACCCTTCCACTGTATATGTAACTACGGCCTTCTGTTGGTGCGTCCTGCACCAACAGAAGGCCGTCTGCATCCATGCAGACTTGCAAATTTCATAAGAAAGTTTTCATTTTGGTATCTTGTCTTAAAGACTGACAAGATACATGAGGTTACCTTCTTATGAACCAGTCATACATACAGTTCCAGGAACTTCATAGTCGATGTTGGTAGTGGTATCTTAGTTAAATACTTATCTTTAAATTGAAGACTGATTTAGTATAATATTAAGATTTAGGAAATAAATAATATCACTAGTACAAGCGAAACCGAATGAGGAAAGAAAAAGCACTGATTAATCACAGTTCTACATGGATGTAGAACGTCCTTCATTTTTACACAGATGTAAAATGGAAGGATGATTGAGCAGTGTTTTTTATTGACGAAATGACGATTTATTACCGAGTAGATATGATACACAGCTTTTCCGATGACCGTACAAAGTGTAAGGCAAGAAAAGAAGCTTCGCTTCGTTATGAGCTCTGCTCATATTTCTGAACGGTTCGACAGGAAAGGTCTTTGATGTATTCTGCTACGCTTTTAGGCCAAATACTAAAGTATGACTTTCCTTGAGAACGAGGAAAAGCTGTGTGTTATATCTACGATTATAGTATTGGGTGTTACCGTCAATCAATTAATACTCAAAAAAAGACAAGCGCTCTAGCGCTTGCCTTCTACTCTACTATCTTATAATTACTTAAATGATTCAAATCTTTGATTGGCTTCTTCCCAATTGACAAGCTCCCAGAACGCTTGGATGTAATCCGGACGTCTATTTTGATATTTCAGATAATAAGCGTGTTCCCAGACATCTAAGATAAGAATGGGTTGCTTCCCTTCACTGATCGGGCTGTCTTGGTTGGGGGTCGAACTAATTTCAAGCTTTCCTCCTGATAAGGTCAGCCATGCCCAACCGGAACCGAATCGTGTGGCTGCCGCCTTATTGAAAGCTTCTTTCATAGCTTCAAAGGAACCAAAAGTTGTTTCAATGGCTTCAGCCAACGCACCGCTTGGGTTTCCTCCGCCGTCCGGTGAAAGTCCTTTCCAGAATAAGCTGTGATTATAAAACCCACCGCCATTATTTCGAACGGCTGTCTGTATATCAACAGGTAAGTTATTAAGACTTGCTAATATCTCCTCTATTGATTGATCAATCCCTTGACCTTCTAGGGCCGTATTGAGATTGTTTGTATATGCTGCATGATGTTTACTATGATGAATTTCCATGGTCATGGCATCAAAGTGTGGCTCTAATGCATCATAACGATATGGTAACTCCGGTAATTGAAATGACATAAAATTTCCTCCTTCTTATTGCTATTGCTTAATATATTACATCTGTAACAAGTATATCATGCACGATTGAATTATACAAGCTTTTTGATTATGATTATTATTATCTATTAATTATCCGTTCTACCTATGTTTTTTAAATTGGTCTTATGTATTAATTGTTTATTTTCATCCTTAAAAGTAATAGACTCTCCTAACTTAAGAGCTTCAAGGTATAGAATGGTTTCATCTAACATATACTTTTCTATGTGTAAAGTGTGAGACGCTGTAATTCTTTTAGGATTTAAAGCTTCATATTTTATAAGTGTTGTTATGTAGGCATCCAAGTCCTGAGCTTCAATGTAGATCAAAGGCATTTCCAAGTTATCTCCAACTATAAGTAAGCCCGTCTCTTGATCATAAATAGATAAACTGTCACTCGTGTGACCCGGCGAATGGAAAAGTAGCATACCATCATCCCATTCTAATTTGTCTTCAAATGTATGACTCGGCACAATCATCTGAACGTCACCCATTTGATATTTGCTGTTTTCTGTAATTTGTCTATGCCATTGCTCCAAAATTAGACGCTTACATAAATGATGACTGATAATTTCTTTGTCTTTGAAAGCACCATTACCCCATATATGATCCCAATGAAAGTGTGTGTTGATGACCACCACTTCCTTTGTTTTCATAGATGGAAATTCTTCAATAATCGGCAACATGGCTTCTGGTCCACAAAAAGTATCAACTACATAAACACGTTCTTTTTTTTCTATTACATACACACTTGTATCAAAACCTTCTAATGTATCAAAGGTATAGGCATAAGTATCTCTATTTAACTTTACCCGTTTCATACGTCACCATTAAAATCTTTCTTTCTTATTTCTTATTCCATTTGTTCTTAAGTTTACCATATATTTACGATCCATACTTTATGATTTTTATTTTTTTCATGTTATAATGAAATCATAATTTTTACAAAGAAGGGTAAAGTTATGACTAAATTTTTCGAAAAATTAAAGCAACTCTTCAAAAAAATAAGTGATGATGATATTATGGCTTGGGCCTCAATGCTTACGCTTTTCTTAATGTTGTCTTTATTCCCACTCATCATTTTGATTACCGATTTTGTGGCCAGTACGTCATTTAACGACCCTAATATTACAGAATATCTAATCGGTATATTACCACCCTCCATATTTGAAACCATCCAAGCTATCGCTAAGGATATTGAAGTGAATCGATCCACAAAAGTTATACCTGTAGCTTTACTCATGACAGCCTGGGCTTCATCTCAAGGTATTCTTGCTATCATTCAGGCGCTTAATAAGGCTTATGGTATTACTGAAACGCGATCATTATTAAAGCTTCGTTTCTTAGCATTGTTCTATACACTAGGCTTTATCCTCTTAATTGTGCTCTTTTTATTGCTGATTGTATTTGGTAATACCATATATAGTTTCGTCGAAAGCAATATTATTTTACCTGAGTTTGTAAGCCCCATTGTAAATCTTCTGAGATTTGCCATACCTACAATATTCTCTCTGATCTTTTTTCTGTTTTTGTACAACTTATCACCTACTGTACAGGTCGGTGTGATCAAAGTGCTTCCGGGATCCATATTTGCAAGCCTTGGTCTTATTACAGCGTCTAGTGTTTTTTCCATCTATGTAAAGTACTCAGTGAGTCTGTCCTATTTGTATGGTAGCTTGACCGGTTTTATAGCATTAATTCTTTGGTTGTTTTTTATCAGCCTTATTATTATGGTGGGTGGGGAAATTAACGCTGTTTTTCTATCCTCACGATTTGGTCACTTAAATCAGCACCATCATGAAGTGTAATCCGCATATCCTATACAAAGCAAAATAGAAGGACAAAAGATTTTTTTCTAACCTTTTGTCCTTCTATTATTATACTCTAATTTTTAAATCTTCTCTAAATAACGCCTTGTGCGTACATTGCTTCTGCTACTTTTAGGAATCCTGCTATATTAGCACCGATTACTAAGTTATCTTCTGCACCATATTCTCTTGCCGCTTCACTGGCATTTTTATATATGTCTGCCATAATTTGTTGTAATTTGGCATCTACTTCTTCAAATGTCCATGAGTAACGCATACTATTTTGGCTCATTTCAAGTGCTGATGTTGCAACACCACCTGCATTAGCTGCTTTGGCAGGTCCAAAAAGGATTTTATTATTCAAGAATACTTCAACCGCTTCCGGTGTTGAAGGCATATTAGCACCTTCACCAACGGCGATACATCCATTTTCTACAAGGATTTTGGCTGATGTTTCATCGATTTCATTTTGTGTTGCTGATGGTAAAGCAATGTCACATTTTATAGTCCATATGCCGGCACAACCTTCATGATATTCAGCATGAGGATGATGCTTCACATACTCGCTAATACGCTTACGTTCTATTTCTTTAATTTGCTTGACCGTATCCAGATTAATACCCTGAGGATCATAGATGTATCCACCTGAATCACTTAAGGCTACAACTTTACCACCTAGTTCAGTAGCTTTTTGTGTGCCGTAAATAGCAACGTTACCAGATCCGGAAATCACGACAGTTTTACCTTTAAAGGAATTGCCTTTTGCTTTTAGCATTTCTTCTACAAAGTAGCACATGCCGTAACCGGTCGCTTCAGTACGTGCAAGGCTTCCGCCATAGGTTAATCCCTTACCTGTTAAAACACCTGTAAACTCATTTCTAATTCTTCTATATTGACCATACATGTAACCAATTTCTCTACCGCCAACACCAATATCACCGGCAGGTACATCTGTATCAGGACCGATATGTCTTTGTAACTCTGTCATAAAGCTTTGGCAGAAGTTCATAATCTCTCTATCAGATTTGCCTTTTGGATCAAAGTCACTGCCACCTTTGCCGCCACCAATTGGCAGACCGGTGAGTGAATTTTTCAAAATCTGTTCAAATCCTAAGAATTTGATAATCCCTACGTATACGGATGGATGAAATCTTAAGCCACCTTTATATGGGCCGATTGCACTGTTAAATTCCACTCTAAAACCTCTGTTCACATTCACTGTACCATCATCTGATACCCAAGGTACTCTAAAGATGATTTGTCTCTCAGGCTCTACGAGTCTGTCAAATATTCCGGCTTCAACCCATTCAGGATGCTTCAAAGCTACAGGTTCCAGTGACTCCAATACTTCCTTTACAGCTTGATGAAATTCCGGTTCCCCCGGATTTCTCTTCACAACTTGTCCCATTAAGTCCGTTAAATAGTTCATATTATTCTCCTTATCCTTGTTTGTAGATTCAGCAATTGTGCCATCATCTTCAGGTCATCCTAAAACCTTACATGATTATCTGACTATATAAAAGGTTCCAAGAACACTTCTACACTTTACACCTTTAAAATTATATCACAGTTCATTTGTAATGTGCTAGTTCTTTTATGCTTCACTTCTTATTTTTAATATATGTGTCCATAGCCTTAGCAGCATCTTTACCGGCTCCCATAGCTAATATAACCGTTGCAGCGCCTGTCACAACATCACCACCGGCATATACACCTTGTTTACTGCTAAGTCCTGTAGCTTCTTCTACGATAATGCCACCCCAACTTTGAGTCTTAAGATCCGGTGTGGTGGATGTAATCATAGGATTAGGACTTTGACCGATGGCAATAATGACGGTCTCAACATCCAGTACATGTTCTGATCCTTCTTTGACAATAGGACGGCGCCTTCCTGATGCATCCATGTCACCAAGAACCATACTTACACAAGTCATACCTTTTACCCAACCATTCTCAGTTCCTAGAATCTCAACCGGGTTGTTTAATAACTTGAATTTGATGCCTTCTTCCTTGGCATGATGTACTTCTTCAGCTCTTGCCGGTAACTCTTCTTCCGAACGTCTGTATACAATATAGACATTCTCCGCCCCAAGACGTTTGGCACTTCTGGCAGCATCCATGGCCACATTCCCACCACCTACGACGGCAACATTTTTACCGACGCGTACCGGTGTATCACAATCTGGAAATTTGTAGGCTTTCATTAGGTTGACACGGGTCAAAAATTCATTGGCAGAATAAACACCGTTTAGATTTTCCCCTGGTATTTTCATAAAGCTTGGTAAACCTGCACCAGATCCAATAAAAATAGCCTCATAACCTTCTTCAATGAGTTCATCCAATGACAAGACTTTTCCTATAACCATGTTGGTTCTTATTTCTACGCCTAAGTCTTTGAGTGTTTTTATTTCACTTTGCACAAGCGCTTTTGGTAGTCTAAACTCCGGAATACCATACATTAAAACGCCACCTGCTGCGTGAAATGCTTCAAAAATCGTCACTTCATAGCCTTCTTTTGCTAAATCGCCTGCACAAGTTAGGCCTGCCGGTCCACCACCAACAACTGCAACTTTTTTCCCATTGGTAATTGGTTTTTTAATCTCTGGTTCTCTGTTGGCCATATACCAGTCAGCAACATAGCGTTCCAGTCTACCGATGCCTACTGACTCACCTTTTTTTGTTCTGACACAAAGGGCTTCACACTGTGATTCTTGGGGACAGACTCTACCACACACAGCCGGCAAACTATTGGTTTCCTTAATAACATGATAGGCCGATTCTATATCACCTTCAGCTACAAGTTTAATGAATTCAGGAATCTTTACCATAACCGGACACCCAGCTACACAAGGCTTTGTCTTACATTGAAGACACCTATTTGCTTCTTCTATTGCCTGCTCTTTTGTATACCCTAGGGCTACCTCTAAAAAATTACGATTTCGCACATTTGGATCTTGTTCCGACATACTTACTTTTTTCAATGACATATTAGCCATCTATTATACCTCCTAAACGACAATTGTGTTGATCCATACTTTCTGCTTCTTGTTCTTTGTACATCGTTTGTCTTCTCATAGCTTCATCAAAGTCAATATCATGTCCGTCAAAATCAGGTCCGTCTACACAAGCAAACTTTGTCTCACCTGCTACTGTCACCCTGCATCCACCACACATACCTGTACCGTCAATCATGACAGGGTTCATGCTTACTAATGTTTTTATTCCATGAGACTTAGTCATCTGACTCACAAACTTCATCATAATTAATGGGCCAATAGCTATAACTAGATCAATTGAGGTATCCTGGTCAATTAATTTTTTAAGTTCATCTGTTACAAAACCCTTGTTGCCATTAGAACCATCATCGGTTGTTATAAATATTTGGTTACTAACCGCTGACATTTCTTTTTCAAGAATAATCAATTCTTTGTTTCTAAATCCTGCTATGGTCGTGACTTTTGCTCCCATCTCATGCAATTTTTTTGCTTGAGGGTAAGCAATCGCCGAACCCAGACCACCACCTATAACGACTGCATTCTTATACCCGTCCAAATGGGAAGCCATCCCGAGCGGCCCAACAAAATCAAGAATCTTATCCCCAACATTCAAAGCGCCTAATACTTGTGTTGTTTTACCTACCTGTTGGAAGATGATTGTGACAGTGCCTTTTTCACGGTCATAATCTGCAATTGTTAGAGGTATTCTTTCTCCCTCTTCATCTGTTCTTAGTATGATAAACTGCCCAGGCTGTGCTTTTTTTGCTATTAATGGTGCTTCAATCTCAAGAAGCTTTACCGTCGCATTTAAAACTTCTTTTTTCACGATTTTATACATATTCTAGCCTCCTTGGTTTTTGCAAGTTAAACGATAATATATTGCATTAATTTATATCTTACAGTCAAACAACTCTTACGTCAACCAAAAAACCATGTTCTAACGCTTAGAATAAGACAATATCAAGCTTTGATTTTTATGACTTTTATCTATATTTAAGATATTATTGAAATTATCCATTATTTACTTAATCTGAGAAATCATTTTTTGAATGATTGTTTTTATTTTCTTGCATTTATGGATATATAGTGTTTCTTTTTAATACCACTCTCTTAAACCCATTATTTTAGGCCTTTTATCTCATTTATATAACTTATAGGTAAATACCTTTTTTGATTTGTTCTCAAGCTAAATGAAACTAATGCTTTCTTATCTTGCATTTTTACTCTTCTTAGTATTGATTCTCAAATTAAATCATGCTATAATGTTTCTACTATCTTTTCCTTATCTGAAGATTTAATTGGACCCGTTCCAACCAAATATAATGATACCATGTTAGGAGGCACTATATAATGAAGGACACTTACGGTTTACCAAAGCAGCAAGGCTTATACGACCCTCAGTTTGGCAAAAGGGTTTACAAGTTCTTGTTAATCTACATCACCGCGGCGCTGTTGGCGCAGATCCAAATACAGGCGACGGTGCCGGTATTCTCATCCAAATACCCCACCAATTTTTGACCAAAGTCAGTCGAAAATTGGATATCATATTGCCATCCGAAGGCCATTATGGCGTAGGTATGGTTTTTTTGCCTCAAGAACCTAATGCAAGATTCTATTGTGAAGGTATCTTTGAGAGAGTTATTCAAAACGAGGGCCTTAAGCTTCTTGGATGGCGTAATGTTCCGGTCAATGAAAAGGCTTGTGGTTTGACGGCAAGCGGTACCCGTCCTGTGGTTCATCAACTTTTTATCGATCGTGGTGATGTTGATGTCGCCGACTTGGAACGTAAGCTATATGTTGTCAGAAAGCAAGTAGAAAAACGCATTCGTGATGCAAAGAAATCTTATACTGAAGCCTTTTATGTTGCCAGTCTCTCATCTAAAACAATGATATACAAAGGTCAATTGTTGGCCCATCAAATACCTGATTTTTTTACGGACCTAAAAGACAAAGATATGGTTAGTGCCATCGCTTTGGTCCATCAACGTTACAGCACCAACACTTTCCCGTCATGGGACCGTGCGCAACCTTTTAGATATCTGGCTCATAACGGAGAAATCAATACTTTGCGCGGCAATGTCAACTGGATGAATACCCGTGAAGGTGTTCTTGAATCTGATGTTTTCGGAGATGATATTAAAAAGCTCTTCCCAATCATTGAACCTTCTGGATCAGATTCTGCTAATCTTGATAATGCTCTTGAGCTACTACTTTCCAGTGGTAAATCATTAGCCCATGCTGTTGCAATGCTCATTCCTGAAGCGTGGCAAGGGCATGAATCTATGGATGAAGATAAAAAAGGCTTTTATGAATATCATGCCGGACTTTTAGAGCCATGGGATGGTCCTGCTGCCATTGCTTTTACAGACGGTAAACAAATCGGTGCTGTCCTTGATCGTAACGGTCTTCGTCCCGCAAGGTATTTGGTGACTAAGGATGACTTTGTTGTGCTGGCCTCTGAGACCGGTGTTTTGCCTTTTGAAGCAGACACTGTTGTAAAAAAAGGTCGCTTGCAGCCTGGTAAAATGTTCCTTATTGACACTGAAGAACAAAGAATCATTTCAGATGAAGAGATTAAGTCCACTTTAGCTGCAAAGAAACCTTATAAAGACTGGATTGAAAAAAATAAGATTGAGTTATCTAAGTTGCCTGTCCCTCATGATATCCTTTCACTTGGTGCTGATCGCTTAACTCAACTTCAAAAAGTCTATGGCTATACTGAAGAAGAACTTAAAGAGGTTCTTGCGCCTATGGTACTTCATGGTAAAGAAGCAATCGGCTCTATGGGTAATGATGCTGCTCTAGCCATCTTTTCTAATAAACCTCAACTCCTATACAACTATTTCAAACAGTTGTTTGCACAAGTTACCAACCCACCCATTGACCCTATTCGTGAAAAGCTTGTTATGTCTATGATTCAACTACTTGGTGACCGTGGCAACCTACTTGGCGAATTAGATTCTTCAGTCAATATTAATTTCATAGAACTGCAGCAACCTATTTTAGACAATGCTAACTTTGAAAAAATTGTTCATATACGCCATAAAGATTTCAGGTCCGTAAAAGTACCTGCTGTTTTCCACGCTAACAAAGATGGTGTTGATCTAAAGAATGCCCTTGACACCCTAAACCAGAATGTTGAAGATAACATAAAGGCCGGCTACAATTTGATTATCCTGACAGACCGTAATGTGGATAAATATCACGCACCAATCCCTTCTCTTCTTGCAGCTGCAAGTGTTCACCATCATTTGATTCGCAAAAAGCTTCGTACAAAAGTCGATCTGATTGTGGAAACCGGTGATGCTAGAGATGTCATGCATATGGCCTTATTGATTGGTTATGGTGTGGATGCAATTAACCCTTACATTGCTTTTGACAGTATCCAAAGTCTTGTCCATTCAGGTTTATATATGGAAGGTCAAGTTATATCCAAAGCAGATGCACATAATAATTATGTCAAAGCATTAAATAATGGTTTACTAAAGATTTTCTCAAAAATGGGTATTTGTACACTACAAAGCTATCATGGCGCTCAGATTTTCGAAGCTTTAGGTGTAAGCGCACAAGTCGTTAACACATACTTCCCCGGAACTGCATCAAGAATCCAAGGTATTGATTTAGATATTATTGCCAAAGAGGTTATGATACGTCACAACGCTGCTTTTAATACTTTGCGCAACCCTTACAGCAATCTGCTTGAAGGTGGAGAGTACTCCTGGCGTGTGGGCGGAGAAGCACATCTTTTTAATCCTGAAACCATACACAAATTGCAACATGCTTGCCGTACCAATGACTTAAAGCTCTTTAGAGAATATTCAGCTTTGATTAATGAACAAGCTGAAAAACTCAACACCATCCGTGCCTTATTAAAATTCAAAGAATCAAACCCTATTGACATAACTGATGTTGAGCCTTTAGAAAATATTTTAAAACGATTTGCTACCGGTGCTATGTCTTTTGGTTCTATTAGTATTGAAGCTCACGAAACCCTAGCTAAGGCTATGAATGCGATTGGTGGGAAATCCAATTCAGGTGAAGGTGGCGAAAGTCTGGATCGACTTTTTGATTTAGATAGACGAAGTTCCATAAAACAAGTGGCTTCCGGTCGTTTTGGGGTTACAACAGAGTATCTGGTTAACTGCACTGAGCTCCAAATAAAAATGGCACAAGGTGCAAAACCCGGTGAAGGCGGCCATCTACCAGGTCATAAGGTTTCTGAAGATATCGCCAAAGTACGTCATTCAACACCGGGCATCGCCTTGATATCACCACCGCCTCATCATGATATCTACTCCATTGAAGATCTTGCTCAACTCATCTATGACTTAAAGAATGTGAATGATAAAGCACGCATCAACGTTAAGCTTGTTTCGGAAGTTGGTGTTGGTACTGTTGCTGCCGGGGTATCAAAAGCCCATGCTGATGTTGTCCTCATTTCCGGTTGTGATGGTGGTACCGGTGCAGCGCCCATCAGTTCGATTAAATATGCCGGACTGCCTTGGGAGCTAGGTCTTGCTGAAACGCATCAGACACTTCTAATGAATGATTTACGTAGTCGTATTGTTGTTCAGGCTGACGGGCAAATGAAAACCGGTCGAGATGTGGCCATAGCTGCTCTACTTGGCGCTGAGGAATTTGGTTTTGCAACTGCTGCATTGGTCGTTTCCGGCTGTATCATGATGCGTAAATGCCAAAAGAATACATGTCCTGTAGGTGTCGCTACCCAGGATCCGGAGTTACGTAAATTCTTCACCGGCAAGCCTGAGCATGTCATCAATTTCTTCACTTTTATTGCAACCGAACTTAGAGAGATCATGGCTGACCTTGGTTTTAGAACCATAAACGAAATGGTAGGCCGTGTGGATAAGCTTGAACCTAATAAGGAACTGCTCCACTGGAAGTCAAAAAGTATTGATTTTAATGCTATTCTCTATAAACCAGAACTCCCTTCTCGAATTGGAACGTATTGCTCAATTGCTCAAGCCCATGGCCTAGAAAATATTTTTGACCGACAACTTATCAAAGATGCCATTCCTGCACTGGATAATGAAGAAAATGTTTACAAAGAATATGACATTAGGAATGTACATCGTACCGTCGGGACAATGCTTGCCGGACATATTTCAACCTCTACTCATGGTGAAAACCTACCTGAAGATCGTATCCATTACAAATTTATCGGTTCAGGTGGTCAGAGCTTTTGCGCTTTCGGTGTTAAAGGTATGACTTTTGAACTTGAAGGGGATTGCAACGACTATATGGGCAAAGGACTTTCCGGTGGTAAAATCATCGTGTACCCATCAAAATTAGCTCATTTCAACTATGAAGATAATATTATTGTTGGTAATACCCTACTATATGGTGCTACTTCCGGCGAGGTCTATATCAACGGTATGGCAGGCGAACGCTTTTGCGTTAGGAATTCAGGTGCAATGGCTGTCGTTGAAGGTGTCGGTGATCATGGTTGTGAGTACATGACAGGTGGTACAGTGGTTGTTCTAGGAAAAACCGGTCGAAACTTTGGCGCAGGCATGTCCGGTGGACAAGCTTTCGTTCTTGCTGATGATGAAACGTTTATAAAAAATAAGTGTAATTACGAGATTGTTACAGCTGAAAAAGTAACAACGGACGAAGATAAGGCGCTATTAAGGTCCTTAATAGAAAAGCATGTTCTTTATACGAACAGTCCTAAGGGTAAGCGTATACTGGCTGATTTTGACGCTTATGTAACACAATTTGTAAAGGTTATTGCACCTGAATACAAACTGGTACTTGAGAAAAAAGCTGCTATGGCAGCCATCAATTAGGGGGTGATCAAAATGGGTAAAGTTACAGGATTTAAAGAATTTGCTAGAAATAATGGTGGTTATAAACCTGCTGATATAAGAATCTCTGATTTTGATGACATCTTCATACCTGTTGATGAAACCGAGATCAAAGTCCAAGCATCAAGGTGCATGGATTGCGGCATACCTTTCTGTTCATCAAGTTGCCCCCTTGGCAATATCATTCCGGACTTTAATGATCTGGTCTATAACGACCAATGGGAAAAGGCTTTGCAAGTCTTACATACAACCAACAACTTCCCGGAATTCACAGGGAAAATCTGTCCTGCACCCTGTGAAAGCGGTTGTGTCCTTGGTCTAATCAAAGACCCGATTACCATTGAACACATTGAGTTGGCCATAGCAGAAAAAGGTTGGGCCGAAGGTTGGATTAAACCGGAGCCACCTGCTATTCGAACCGGAAAAACAGTGGCGATTGTCGGTTCAGGTCCAGCCGGTATGGCTGCAGCTCAACAACTGGCTCGTGTTGGACATGATGTTACGTTATTTGAGCGTTCCGATGCTATAGGAGGTGCCGTAAGATATGGTGTACCGGACTATAAGCTACCAAAATCCTATATACAAAGGCGGGTTGATCAAATGGTAGCTGAAGGCGTACAAGTTAGAACCAGTACCAATGTAGGTGTCGATATTTCCGTGGACACTCTAAAGAATGATTATGATGTAATCTGTTTAACTGGTGGTTCAACTGAACCTAGAGATTTGACCATTACAGGTCGCGATCTTAGCGGTATCCATTTTGCTATGGATTTCTTACCTCAGTCCAATAAACGGGTAGCCGGTGGGCAGATTCCAGAGGACATCGCTATTACAGCTGAAGGTAAAAAAGTAGTGGTGGTCGGTGGTGGTGATACCGGTTCTGACTGTATTGGTACTTCCTTAAGACAAGGTGCTATCGATGTTACTCAACTTGAATTGTTACCAATGCCTCCAAAGGAACGTGATATCACGCAACCTTGGCCCGTTTTTCCAAGACTATACAAGACCTCTTCTTCTCATGATGAGGCTGAAGCAGCCTTAAATAAAGATATTCGTGAGTTTTCTGTTGGTACCAAAGCTTTTATTGGTAATGACAAAGGTGAAGTAACAGGGCTTTTATGTGTAAGACTGGCTTGGGAAGAAGTTGATGGTCGTTTCAATATGAATGAGATTGAAGGCAGTGAATTCATCCTAGAAGCTGATTTGATTCTTTTTGCTATGGGCTTCTTACACCCTGAGCATACCGGACTTTTAGATGATCTTGGTGTTGATTATGACTCAAGGGGTAATGTTGCGAGCAACCGGACTTACCAAACTTCCATCCCAGGGATATTCACTTCCGGTGACATGCGACGTGGCCAGTCACTGGTTGTACATGCGATTGCTGAAGGTAGAAATATGGCTTATGAGGTGGATAAGTACTTAATGGGTGAAACTTATCTTAGAAGTACGTTGAAATAGTTTTAATTATTGAATAACGTCAATGTCAATGAGGTCTCTAGGTTGAACCGCTCCCCGTCAAGTAGACAATTGAAAAAATATAAACTTTTTCATCCAGCAGGACAACATCTGCTGGATTTTTTATGCTGCTTGTATATAAAT
>PGZS01000098.1 GCA_002841435.1 Firmicutes bacterium HGW-Firmicutes-3
GGTGGATAATAAAGCCATTGATGTAGGTTTAACCTATGTAAACAACGATGCCTGTTACCCATCTATATTGGTAATCGGCCAGATTATGGAGGCTTTAAAGTCAGGGGATTATGACCTAAATCAGGTGTCTGTCTTTATGTCTCAGACTGGTGGCGGTTGTCGAGCTTCCAACTATATCGGATTCATACGAAAAGCATTAAAGGATGCAGGGATGAGTCATATTCCCGTTGTATCCATTAATGCATCGGGGCTGGAAGGTAATCCGGGCTTTACGATTGGTCCATCTTTGATTCATAAAGCGCTAATGGCTACGGTTTTTGGTGACCTTTTTATGAGAGTCCTATATGCAACCAGACCATACGAAGCCGAGATAGGCTCAGCCAATACCTTGTATGAGAAGTGGCGACGAAAAGCAATGACAACCATTATAAGTGGTAATATCATAACTTTTAGAAAACAATGCATAGAGATAGTAGAGGCATTTGATACTTTGCCACGTAAAGATATCATCAAGCCCAAAGTGGGAATTGTAGGAGAAATACTGGTCAAGTATCACCCGACAGGTAATAATCAACTAGCTCAAGTGCTTGAAGATGAAGGTGTACAGGTGGTACTGCCGGATTTAATGGACTTTTTTCTATACAACGCTTATAATTATAAATTCAGATATGAAAAGCTAAACGGTACAAAAAAAGGATGGCGAGGCGCCAACATAGCCATTAAAATTATGTCATGGTACCGTCAAGCAGCTGGTAAGGCACTACATGCATCCAAGCATTTCCATGCTCCTTCAAGTATCGAAGAAAAAGGCAAGCTTGCCAAGCAACTTATATCCCTTGGAAATCAAACCGGTGAAGGATGGTTTTTAACAGGAGAAATGGTGGAACTTGTTAAAGATGGGGTTGAGAATGTGGTTTGTGTGCAGCCCTTTGGATGTTTACCTAATCATGTAGTCGGGAAATCTATGATAAAACCCATTAAGAAAATGTACCCGATGGCCAACATAGCCGCCATTGATTATGACCCGGGTGCTAGTGAAGTTAATCAGCTTAATCGCGTGAAACTTATGCTGTCGGTGGCCTTTAGTAACCTAGAGAAAAAGACAGTTCTATTAGACGAAAAGAAAGATGTAGCTTCTAAAGATGAGAAGTATGCATAAACAGGAGGTAATGTGTGAACAATAAAAAATCAGGATTTGTAACCATAATCGGTCGTCCGAATGTTGGTAAGTCAACATTAATGAATCATTTAATCGGACAGAAAATTGCCATTATGTCGGACAAGCCTCAAACAACAAGAAACCGGATTCAAACCATCTTGACCAATGACTTAGGTCAGATTGTCTTTATTGATACACCGGGTATCCATGTACCTATGACAAAGCTTGGGGAATTCATGAATACTAGCGCAGAAACAACCTTGAATGAGGTAGATGCTGTATTATGGTTGATTGAACCGGATAAGAAAATAGGTAAAGGTGATCGTTATATTATTGAGCGATTGGCAAGGGTAGAAACACCGGTATTTCTAGTCATTAACAAGATGGATACTATAGCAAAAAATGAACTTCTAGAAGTTATCGCTACTTATAAGGATCAGTATAGTTTCAAAGACATTATTCCAATATCGGCGCTTAAAGGTGAGAATACGGATATTCTATTGGACCGGATTTTTGATGTACTGGAAGATGGACCTATGTATTTTCCGGAAGATATGGTCACGGATCAACCGGAAAGACAGATTTGTGCAGAACTGATACGGGAAAAAGTACTGCTTAACATGGAGCAGGAGATACCCCATGGTGTGGCCGTGGTCATTGATCAAATGAAGGAACGTGAGAGTCAGGCCATCATTGATATAGATGCGACCATAGTCTGTGAGAAAGACTCCCATAAAGGCATGGTTATCGGCAAGCAAGGGGCCATGCTTAAAAAAATCGGTTCAATGGCGAGAAGAGATATGGAGAATCTGCTGGGTTCAAAAGTTAACTTAAAGATATGGGTAAGAGTCAAGAAGGACTGGCGCGATAGTGATTATTTGTTAAAAAATTATGGTTATACAAATAAAGAATAGATTTATAGACGATAACAGAAATAATAAAAAACCAGGTGGGGCAGATGCCTCTTCCTGGTTTTTTATTATAAATTAGGAATATAACGTGACAAAGTCACTTTTTTTCTACACTTTATTTAAGCGTAAACTCTACCTTAACCACATTGTGGTCATGTACCAAAGCAGTCATAAGAATATCTGTACTGTCATAGGAAGCACTTATACCTGAAGAGGGTAAGGAAGCACGCCCTTGATAATTCGTAATAATAAAATTATGCATGGCACTGGCATTTTCAAAATCAATATTTTTACAAACCAGAAGTATGAATTCAGAAGCACCAGGCTTAAGATTACCATCAGATCCTTGCATGAGTACCAAGTCTAATACGATGATTTTTTTACCATTTTGCGCATCGAGTATAACAAGGCTATCATTAGATTCTGTTAAGAGATTGATATTGAAGACGCCATAGTTATAACCGGCGGATAAAGTATTATCCGTCTCATCAGCAGCACTGTCAATGAGGGCATCAGCCAAGATATTTTCCGTAATATTACCAATCTGAGGGTCCAAACCGGAGTTGCTTAAATTTGTAGTTGTATCACCATCAATAAAGACAAGCTGGTTGTTGATAATGGTCATCTCACCAGCAAATCCTGCAAAAAGTTCTGGGTTGGATGCAAATAATGAAGCAAGAGCCCTAGCTTTACTTGGAGATAAGGCAAGTTTTCTAACCTTAGGATCAAAAACACGATGACTGATTACGGCTGCCTCAGCACGTGTTAATGTATTGTTGCCACTAAAAGAATTGTCAGGATAACCGGTAATGATGCCAAGGGCATAAGATAAGAGTACAGTTGTGCGTTGATCCTGTGGCATTATATTAAAGTCATTGATATAGATACTATAGTCAAGAAATTCATCGGGATAGTCTGTTGGAACCAGATTCATAGCTTTGATGGTAAGTCTACTTGCTTCATAACGGTCAATGGGTGTGCTGTATACGGTATAGCTTGCATCATCCAACCAACCTTGGTTTTTAGCAAAGGCAATGTAGTTCGTTGCCCAGTAACCATCAGAGACACCAACATCGTTGCCAGTTAAGCGACATAGTATGGCTATATACTGGTCAATGGTTAGCTTTTGATTGCCTTTGAAGGTGCCGTCTGTGAAGCCGGTAATAATATTTTCCTGTGATAAGATATCAAGAGAACCATAATACCATTCAAGGGCAGTGGTATCTTTGTAGAGCGGCGCGACATTGGCATACACATGGGTGAAAGTTCCTGTTATGAGTATCGTTAGAACCATGATTATAGAAATGACATTTTTTTTTCTTAATTTCATTATGTACCTCCTATTTTAAGTTGGATGGATTCACATTTAAGGTTAAAGGATCAAACTAAGTTTTGACGCCTTAACCTTTTAGTTCATTATAAGCTTTTTTCAATAATTAATATTGAACAAATTGTGAACATGTATCTAAAAATATGCGAAAAAACTTGAAAACATATGAGCTATAAGTCCTATGATATAGTTATATAGTATTGGTTTGCGCGAATATTCGTAATCTTAATTGACTAGCTGTATATAAGGGGTATATAATTATTTATACGACACAAATAAATGAAAAACTTAATGTGAGATAGTATAAATCAGATGATCATAAGCCCAATGAGTTGAAATAGGAACTGGAGGCGTTAAAAATGAAAGTAACCGTAAACATCAAAAAGAGGATTGGATTCTTAATGGCATTTATCTGGGTATTACAGATGGGTCTGCCTATTTATGGAAATGTGAATACAACGGTAACCATAACGAAAGATACACCGGTGGTGACATTATCGGATGCCGGTGAGAGAATCTTTGACATCGGTTATAATTTTTCCGTATCCTATGAACAGGTGACTACAGGCCTTGACATTGTGTTGGTCCTTGACCGTTCCAATTCCATGCTGCGCATTGATCCTTCCACCAACAAGCCGGTTGCAGATGCTGTATGGAAAGCCGTTAATAATTTTGTGAATGAAGTCTATGCAACCTACCCTGATTCTAATATGGCTATTGTATCTTTTGGTACCAATGCCAATAAGAATGACAATTGGAAGTACTATAATAACAAAACAGAGACATTGAATGAGATTCGAAAAGTTTTCCAATATAGAGATCTAAATACGCATTATAACAGTAATTTCTCAGCCTATAGGAACAACGGTTATAGGTATGCATGGGAGTTCTGGCAAATCTCCGATGGGGCAACCAATATAAAAGAGTCTTTTGAGTATGCAGAGACCACAGTAACCCATAAGCAAATCACAGGAACACCATCAGGTCAAAACGTCATTATACTTTTTACAGATGGCGTGGCAACCCAAGGTGGTAGTAACAGCCAGAAGAATCTAAACTACCCCACAAGTCATAATACCAATACAATTGCTGCTTATCAAGCTGGACAATCGGCCCAGTCAGTAGCAGAAGTCATAGCTGTTGGTTATTTTGAAGGTATTGAATACGTAGCAACTAAGAATGTGGCAAGAGACACATTGGTCAAAGCTCAAAATGCTGGTCTTTTTGAAGCTTCGCAAACGGGGCAACTTTCAGACATCTTTGATACCATTGTTGGAGAGCTCAACTATGTCGGTACCAATGCAAAAGTGGTAGAAACCATTGAGAAAGAGTTTGAGGTTGTTGAAGGCAGTATCGAACCTCAAAACTACACCTTAACGGTGGATGCTCATGGCAGACAAGTCATCACTTGGGAATTGGGTAACGTTGTAGATACCAATTATGCTTTCGGTTACAAAGTTAAGGTTAAAGACCATGTATATCCAACCGGTAGTGGTCTAGTCGAGATCCCGATTAACGTGAATGCTATGTTAACTTACAGAGATCTAAGCGGGAATGCAGTAACAGAACTACTAGGACAGAATATGACCGTCATACCACCTAGAACCAACCAACCACAAGTGAATGTGAATGTTACTTACACAAACAACCAATTCGGTTATTTAGTAGGTGACATCATCAAGATGAATCATAGTCTAAGTTACACTAATGAAGCGCCTTTTGACTACAAGACCATTAACGTAAAGAATCTGACTAAATCAACATCCGGTCAGACCATTAGTGAATTTGTAGCAATGCAACCTATAAGTACAGGTGCAGGATGGGGTATTGTCAATAATAAGCTATCCTTAAATATTCTAGAGTCAAAAAGCGTGGTGGGTAGTGAGAACCTAACATGGCAGAAGGAAGTACCACTTGAGCTTAAAGCCATAAAAGAAGGTAACTTGAGACTGGACCATAATGTGGATTATCAATTGACAAACTCAGTAGGCAACGTTTTTGATTACGCTAACTTAGGACTTGATCCTGCTGCCATTGATATCAAAATGGGTCGATTAACCCTTAATTTTTCAGATGATTTGGATACAGCCATTACAGATGTAGAAATCTATATAAACGGGATGTTAAGACCTTATACTGTTGTAGATGGTATCATCGTCATAGAAGGCATTACCAGTGGACTTCATAAAATATCCATACCTGTTCCGAGTGGCTATTTAATGTCAAGTCAAAGTGGTGGCATTACACTAGATGGCAATATGAATATGGTATTTGATGCGGTACTAAGTCACGCAACACCACAAATCGATAAGGTAGTGAATTTTGAGCGGCTTAAGATTAAGGACATAGCCATTACAACACTTGATGGTAGTTCGGCACATAATATCGATCAACTTAATGAATCTACACAAACCAAAATCAGCTTCGAATTGGTTAGACCACTAACGAAAGCAGAAATGACCTTATTTGATGACTTTGCAAATTCGAACCATACATTTGTCTTAAACACTTCCGCAGGAATTGCGAATGTTAGAAATGCTTCCGGCAATGTGATATCTGGATTTACAATGACTGACGGACGATTAAGCTATAACGGCAGCCAATTACCTGCAGGCAAATATGTGGCATATGGTGTATTGACCCCACCAGCTACCTTGGGCCATCAGTTGGATTATGACTTTAAAGTTGGCATTAATCAGATTCGAACCAGAGAACAAGGTGACAGCTCAGATCTGGAATCAGCTATTACTTCCAAGATGTTAACAGTGGGTCTTGTAGATACAGTGGCACCGGTAATAGATGTGGTCGTTGATTCCTTAGAATCATCCGTTAATCTTATTAACCACAACATCACCATAACGGATAAGACGACCATTGTGACCTATAAAGTCTTTGAAGGTAAACTGACCTATAACCAAGTATTAGCTGCAACGAATGAACAGACCATACGGGTTTTAAGCAATCTAGGCAATCGAGTATTGCTGGATACCGATATGAAAGTAACATTAACAACACAACTTAACAAATTTGTAGCAAAAGGTGCAATCACCATTTATGCCGTAGATGCTTTTGGTAATTACAGCGTTAAGGTTGTTGAATACCTAAATGAAGATCTTAATGATTTGCTAGACCAGAACATTTTGTAAATACCTCCTTTATTATTTTTAATGCTACATTCCAAGAAAAGTAGATGTTAACAGAGAAAGGGCTATGGAATCCATAGCTCTTTCTTTTTACGACTGTCGTGAAGCGTTTGCAAAAATTTACAATTTAGTGGTAGTATGTACAAAAAGGTCGAAGTACTCTATAATAGAGGTATACTAAGGTTAAAGTGTCAAATCTATATAGTTGAATTTTCACATACAATATATGTGAATTTAGTGAAACTTAGTTTTGACCCTTTAGCCATACTAAGACTAGGAAGTGAAGAATATGAAAATCGATCAAAAAGAAGTGTTACTGGATCTGTTTAAAGACAAAAAATACAGACCCCTAAAACTAAAAGAACTAGCATTACTGCTAAACCTTTCAAAAAATGAAAAAAAGGAACTGGAACAATCACTACAGGCACTCATTCAGGAAGACAAGGTCATTCTAACCAAGCGAGGCAAATACATGATTAATGATGCGCCGGAGCCAATTATAGGAAGATTTGTTTCTCATCCTAAAGGCTTTGGTTTTGTGGTTATAGAAGGACAGGATGATGATATTTTCATTCCTGCAAAATATGTTAATACAGCCTTTCACAATGATACCGTAGCCATTAAGTTGCTTAAAGACAGCCGTGGCAAGCGCCCGGAAGGTGAGATTGTTAAAGTACTTGAAAGAGGAAAAGATACCCTTGTCGGACTATATGAACAAAGCGATAATTTTGGCTTTGTCCGAGCAGACGACAAAAAAGTTCAGAAAGATATCTATATAGCCAAATCCAACAGCATGATGGCCATGAAAGGTCATAAAGTCGTTGTTAAGGTTACAGATTGGGGCGGTGAAGACAGAAAGCCTGAAGGTGAGATTGTTGAGATTATCGGTCACGTGGATGATCCGGATACAGCCATTTTATCTATTGTAAAAAATCTGGAAATACCGACAGAGTTTCCTGATAACGTCAAGAAACAAATCCTACACATTCCTACAGAAGTGCCTAAGGATGCAGCTGAAGGTAGACTGGATTATCGAAACATCCAAACAGTGACCATCGATGGTGAAGATGCCAAGGATTTAGACGATGCCATCACAATTGAGAAAATTGAACAAGGTTACAGACTAGGGGTTCATATTGCAGATGTCAGCTACTATGTAAAAGAGGGTAGTGCTATGGATGAAGAAGCCCTTAACAGAAGTACCAGTGTTTATTTGGTAGACCGGGTCATCCCGATGTTGCCAAGACAATTGTCTAACGGTATTTGTTCATTAAACGCAGGTGTAGACCGTTTAGCCCTTAGTTGTATTATGGACATTGACCAAGAAGGCAAAGTTTTTAATTATACCATTAATGAAACCATCATTAACGTCGATGAACGTATGTCCTATACAGCGGTTTCGGGGATTTTGGAGAAATCAGACCCTGAATTAACAGAGCGCTATAAGGATTTTATTGATATGTTCCATAGAATGGAAAGTTTGGCGGCAATACTTAGAGCAAAAAGAAAGCAACGTGGCTCCATTGACTTTGATTTTCCTGAAGCCAAAGTAAAGCTGGATGAGTTTGGTGCACCCATTGAGATTTATGTCTATGAACGTAACGTAGCAACGAAGATTATTGAAGAGTTTATGCTACTTGCTAATGAAACCGTAGCTGAGCACTATTTCTGGCAAGAGATACCTTTTGTATATAGAAACCACGAAGAGCCGGATAATGAACGCATTCAAGCTCTTGGTAAGTTCATCTATAACTTTGGTTATCATATCAAAGGTAAAGAAGATGTCCACCCGAAAGAAATACAGAAACTCTTAATTGACATTGAAGGTAGTAAAGAAGAAATCTTAATCAGTCGATTGGCGCTTAGATCTATGAAACAAGCTAAGTATGAAGTGGACTGTGAAGGTCACTATGGACTTGCGGCTAAGTATTATAGTCACTTTACCTCACCGATTCGTCGTTATCCGGATTTACAGATTCATAGAATCATCAAAGAAAATCTTAAAAGTAAGATGAGCGATAAGCGCATCAGCCATTATAAGAAGATCTTACCGGATGTCACCAAGCAGAATTCTGAGTACGAACGAAGAGCAGAAACAGCAGAGCGTGAAACCATTAAGCTTAAAAAAGTGGAATACATGCAACGCCATATTGGAGAGGTATTTACAGGTGTTATATCCGGCGTAACAGGATGGGGTCTTTATGTAGAACTGCCAAACACCATTGAAGGTCTGGTTCATGTCACCGCTTTAAACGATGATTACTACGTTCATGATGAACTAAAATACATGTATGTGGGCGAGCGTACCAAGAAAATCTATGCCCTTGGTGACTTAATCAATGTTAAAGTAGAACGATGTAATGTAGAAGAACGTAACATTGATTTTTCAGTATCAGAAGAAGGACCAACAGAGGTTGAGGATGAGATACCAGCTGTTTAGGTAACATAATTGTAATGGGTTTGCCCTTGTAAAGCTTATAGAATATGTTATAATATGTCTTGCAGCGTAGATTTGGAAGAAAGATTCAAGTGAATCTTTTAGTTGGAAAGAGTGTGAA
>PGZS01000099.1 GCA_002841435.1 Firmicutes bacterium HGW-Firmicutes-3
ACCTTCGGCGACATCTCCTTTAATTATACATCATTTGCACCTGAATGCATCCATATAATGACTCTTAGCTATCGCGCCTCTACTTTCGTTGATGAACAACAAGGTTCAAAACAACGTATAAAATTGAGTTAATCTTATCATTTTTTCAGTCAACTGTCAAATAAATAGAATTAGTATAGCCCCAAGAATTGGGCTTTTATCCCAAGTCTTGAGGCTATTTTGTTGTATATTTAATTAAATCATACGTGTTAATAAAGATTGGCTACGTTGAATGAATTTTGTCATGGCTTCAGCGTCAAGAGGTTTATGGCTCATGAGTGCCAAATCATACAAATGCTCACAGAAAAGCTTTACATCTTCTTTCTTATCCGCTTCCTCGTAGTGGGTGAGTATGAAGTCAACAATCTTGTTTTTCTTATTCAGAATTAAAGTCTCATCACTTGGCATATCTCCAAGTCCCATACCCATAAAGCCGTACATCTTGCTCATGTCCTGCATTCTTCTAGATTCTTCTGCAAGTACAATAACAGCAGAGATGTCTTCTGATTTGAGAGATTCCAGTTGAACTTTAATGTCTTCTTTTGACAGAACCTCTGCAAAAAGTTTTTGAAGTTGGTCGGCAGAAGCGTTATGCGCTTCTTGATCATCTTCATGTATCGTTTCTTTCATGACATCGGTTAAGTCAGCATCAATTCTGGCAAACTTAACACCGCTTGTCTTAGCTTCAATATGTGAGATAAAAGCCTGATCAATGCTATGTTCTAAGATGACCGATTCCATGTCATGGTCTTTGAACATCTTAATATATTGCGCTTGTTGTACCGGATCGGTGACATAATAGACCTTATTTTCATGTTTTTCTTTGTTACGTTCCAGATAGTCACTTAGAACCACATAGTCACCGGTTGTTGTTTTGTATAAGATAATGTCTTTGACTTTATCATAGAACTTTTCATCTCTTAGTCCACCGAATTTGATGAAGGGGTGGATGTCGCCCCAGAATTTCTCATAGGATGCTTTATCACTTTTATAGAGGCCTTTTAAGCGATCGGCTACTTTCTTAGAAATATAGTCCGAGATCTTCTTAACAAAACCATCGTTTTGTAGGAAGCTTCTTGAGACATTCAGAGGCAAGTCAGGACAATCAATAACACCTTTTAAGAGCAATAAGAATTCAGGAATGACTTCCTTAATATTCTGTGCAACAAAGACCTGGCTATTGTAGAGCTTGATCTGACCTTCGATGTTCTCAAACTCATTGCCAAGCTTAGGGAAGTATAGAATGCCTTTAAGATTGAAGGGATAATCCATGTTCAAATGAATCCAGAATAAAGGTTCCTTAAAGTCCATGAAGGTATCACGGTAGAAAGCTTTGTATTCTTCATCCGTACATTCGCTGGGCTGTTTTAGATATAACGGTGAGATTTCATTTAAAGGTTTAGGTTCAACAACCTTATCTTCACTATCTGTATCTTTTTCGTGTTCTTTTTCTGCCTCTTCTTCTTTTCCGACTTCTTCGAAATAGATTTCATATGGCATGAAGGAACAGTATTTTTCAATGGTGCTTTTGATTTTATAAGCGTTTTTAAACTCTTTGCCGTCTTCGCCTAGATGCAGGATGATGTCCGTACCTCTTTCACTTCGGTCACCGTCTTCCAGTTCGAATTCAGTACCGCCGTCACAAGTCCAGTGGATAGGTGTTGCATCTTGTTTGTATGAAAGGGACTTGATCTCCACCTGCCCTGCCACCATAAAAGATGAATAGAAGCCAAGGCCAAAATGTCCGATGATTTGCTCGGAATCTGCTTTATCCTTATACGTATTAAGGAAATCTTCGGCACCTGAAAAAGCAATCTGATTGATGTATTTCTTAACTTCTTCTGCGGTCAAACCGATACCATTGTCTGTAAAGGTCAAGGTATCTGCTTTTTCGTCATAACGTACGATAATCTTGTAGGCTTCATCTGAAGGGAGGTCTACCTCACCCATAGTTGCCAATTTTCTTAGTTTGGTTATGGCATCACTGCCATTTGAAATTAATTCTCTTACAAAGATATCATGGTCAGAATACAACCATTTTTTAATAATCGGGAAAATATTTTCGCTGTGTATAGATAAGCTTCCTTTTTCAATGCTCATGCTATAACCTCCTCTTATATGTAATTATGATTAATATAACCATATCCAATGTATATGATAGTCGTTCCCACAAGGATTGTCAAGAAAAATTTAGCACTCTCATGACAAGAGTGCTAAAAACATAACTATATTTTAATCATAATCAGCTCATTTTTTTTGAAAAACTGGGTAATCATAGCATCAAAGGCATATTCTAAAGACTTATCAAGGGTAAACTGGTTATAATTAACACCGGTTGTAAGTTTGACATGTAGACCGTCAAATAGGATATTCAAGATGAAGCCTTTAATAGGATGATCGGCTTGACTTTGGCCATGACGCCTTAGAATCTCTTCAGTAGCGTCTTGAGGCAGGGTCAAAGTAAGCTTCATGCCGGTTGGTCTTAGACTTTGTTTCAAAACAGTGGCTACCACAGGCTTAATATAGGTCCAAGCGACATATTCATCGATGGACTGAATCTGTGCATCTTCTTTAGACATATAACCCGAATTAACGGCACCGTTAACGGAGAAGCGGCACAATGTATCTAAGTCAAGGGACAAGACCAGAAAATTATCAAAAATATCGGATTTGATCAGTTGGTTCATAAAGGTTTTTGTGTCGTCAGCAATTAATCCAATCATGTGATTCCTCTCATAAGCTAGAATGATTCTATTATAAGTCTTTGAAAGAAAAGTTGCAATCCATACCGTTCATATAGCCCGATTTCTCTTAATTGACAGCCTAATAACCCTCTGTTAAACTATCCAATAGGAGGTGTCATATGCGAAATTATACACAAGGATTGATAGATTATATAGAAGATGCAACCTCACCCATTCAAGCTGTGACCACAAGTGTCAGAGCCTTGGTTGAAAATGGTTTTGAAGCTTTACGAATGTCGGATAATTGGAAGTTAGCCGGGGGAGGGAAATATTATGTAAGACCTTACCCCAGTATGTTGGTATGCTTCACCATAGGTACAGCGCCATTTATACAGGAAGGCTTTAGGATTATTACATCCCATACGGATTTTCCAAGCTTTAAGATTAAGCCGAATCCGGAGATAAATACACATGGCTACTTGAAGTTGAATACGGAAGTCTATGGCGGACCGATTCTAGATAGCTGGTTTGACCGTCCTATATCATTGGCCGGTCAAGTGGTGCTAAAATCCGATACAGTGTTTAAACCTAAGGTGGTAGAGATTGATTTTAGGGATCCGATTATGGTTATTCCCAGTCTTGCCATTCATTTTAAAAGACATGATAAAAAGGAAACAGAAAAAAATCCTCAAGAAGACTTATTACCTATTCTAAGAATGGTTGAAGATGAATTTGTTAATAAAGACTATTTGATGGGTGTACTGGCCAAAAAGTTGGCATGTGATGTATCTGAGATTCTGGATTTTGATCTGTATATGTATGTGACAGAAAAAGGGCAGGTTATAGGCCTTGATCAATCTTTTATCTCGGCCCCAAGAATCGACAATCTAGCCATGGTATATAGCAGTGTGACGGCCCTTATAGAAACCAGTCCTTATGATGGCATCAGTATGGCAGCTTGCTTTGACAACGAGGAGATTGGTAATGTCTCTAAACAAGGTGCGGACAGCACCCTGTTACATCAGATTGTTAAGCGCATTGGACATAGCCTTAATGGTTTACCTGAACAGATTTATAGACTGTTAGATCAGTCCTTTATGATATCGGCGGATGGTGCTCATGCAACCCATCCTAATGCTACAACGTCTTGTGACATCACCAACTTCCCTGTCATAAATAAAGGGATTACGATCAAAATCAGTGCCAAACAAAATTATGCTACAGACAGTGTAACTTCCGGTATTTTTCAACAACTGTGTCATAAGGCAAAAGTACCTTATCAGAAGTTTGTCAATCGATCAGACATACCTGGCGGAAAGACCTTAGGGCCTATTGCTACGAAGTATTTACCCATAAAAGCAGTGGATGTTGGGGTGCCTATGTTGGCCATGCACGCCACCAGAGAGTTGATGGGTGTGAAGGACTTAGAAGACATTATTAAGGTGTTCAAAGTATTTTATGAAAATGAAGCATGAGATTTGGCATTCATAATTTTTTGTGATATAATATGTAGTAATAGATACTACATGATGACCGTTCGACATTGTGTTTAATGGTTTTCATATCTTTATATAACAAAGGAGAATGCGTATGAAGTATAAAATAGTAGGCGATAGCAGTTGTGACATCACCAAGCAGATGGAAGAAGATATGAACATAGCAATAGCTCCATTAACCTTTACTTTGGATGGGGTAGAGTACGTCGATGATGATAACTTGGATTTGGAGAATTACCTTAGGAAAATAGATCAAAGTAGTAATGTTCCTAAAAGTGCTTGTCCATCGATTCAAGATTATTTAGACCATTTTGAAGGTGATCATGAATGGGTTTTTGGTGTAACCCTATCTTCTGAGCTTAGTGGCAGTTACAACAGTGCTATGAATGCCAAAACTATGTACCTTGAAAAATACCCAGAAAAAAAAGTGCATATTTTTAATTCAAGAGGCGCTTCGACTATGGAGGTTCTAATTGCCCTTAAAGTCCATGAATTGGTTGAGGCAGATGAGAAATCATTTGAAGAGATTGTGGATCATGTTGAAGCCTACATTGAGGAAGCCAAGGTGCTTTTTGTACTGGACAAGATTGACACTTTGGAGAAAAATGGTCGTATGAGTTCTATGAAGGCCAAAATCGTCAGAGCGTTGAATCTTAAGTTGATTCTAAAAGCAACACCAGAAGGTGAGATTGATATGGTGGATAAAGCCAGAGGTTCGAAGAAAGCCCTTACTAAGATGGTGAACAGCATGCCAAAAGTGGGAACGATATCAAAAGACAAAATCTTAGCCATATCCCATTGCAATGCTTTAGAACGTGCAGAGTATGTTAAAGAATTGGCCAGTGAATTATATGATTTTAAGGATATTATCATCTTAAAGATGCGTGGCCTTAGTTCTACTTATTCGAATGAAGGCGGTATTATCATATCTTTTTAAAAGTAGTTATTAATTAAGAAATCCCAAGGCAGGTCGCCTTGGGATTTCTTGATTTTATGGGAGGTAATAGATCCGAAAGTTATACCTGTATGGCGAGGTCAGCACCAAGGACACCAACGATTTCCGAGTTATCATAGATGGGAAGGCTGACGGTCAGACAGGGGCTTTTGGTTATGGCTGAGATATAAACGTCAGATATATGAACAAGACCTTTCATACTTTCTTTAAACCAAGGACGGATATTTGCACTTTTGATACCGGCAGGCGGGTTGGAATAGATGAAGCTGCCATTGCTTCGGTTGCTCCAAAGTGCTTCTATTTGAGGTAGCTCATGGATGATATTATCTAAGATCTCTTGATGGGTCTGTTTATGGTCCATAGTAAGGGTTTTATGGTTTTGCAGTATGTCTTTTAGATGCATGATTAAGCTTTCGCTTTGTTTTTCTATTTGTACCTTTTTCTGACTTAACATGTCCACATCAATCTTATCGGTTAGGGCATGCAGACTTTTTGAGGTGTCGCCTAGACTGACTTCCATTTCTTGGATCTCATCAAGCTTAGCATATTGGCTTTCGATATGGTCATGGAGATGAGCGATACCACCAGATACATCTCTTGAGACTTGACTGGCTCTTGCTATGGTAGAAGAGAAATTATCGGTGACCACCAAGTTCTCTTCTATGTTTGTCGACATGTCTTTTACCTTTTGATCAAGGAGTTCAAAGGAAGCATCCATCACCTTAAGTCCGTTTTCTATGCTGATGGTTTTTTCAACGGCCTTTGAGACATTGCTGTTGGTTTGATTCGATTGTTGTATGACCGTATCAATGGAATTGTCAATGTTGGACATGATATTTGAGATTTCGGAGATGGATTCGGAGCTGTTGGTAGCTAAGGTTCGTATCTCGGTAGCAACAACACCAAAGCCTTTACCGGCTTCACCGGCTCTGGCAGATTCAATGGAGGCATTAAGTGCCAGTAGTTGGGTTTGCTTATAGAAAGTTTTTACAGATTCAAGAATCTCTGTAATCTTTCTTGTATCATCGTATAAGGTGTGGATAGAGGAGGAAGAAGCGGTCGCAGCTGTGGAAATATCATCAATTAAGGTGATGATGTCCAAGATAGAGGCCATTTGGTTTTTTAGAACATCTTTGGAAGCTTGGCTGGAATCTCTAAGCTCAGCGGTGATGGCTTCTAGATGTTTGGTATTGGCCAATATTTTCTCAGACATAAGTACGGTTTCATTAACCACTTGGTCATGTAAATGGTTGGTTGTTTTTAGACTGTCTGAAGTATTATAAAGCGCTTTTGTGATGTTTTTTTGATCTTCAAGCAACATCTCAATGGAAGCGGTGGAAGCATCAATCTGAGCAGAGACAACCTGCATTTCAAAAACATGGCAACGTACCTGTTTTTGTAGAAGTCCGATACTCTCTGCCACCGGACCAACTTTTTTGCTATAAGCATTGGCCCCGATATCGTGAAGTAAGGCGCCTGCGGATATGTTTTTTGCCTCGAGGATAAGGTGCTTCATTGTCTTTTTACCCATAATACCACTCCTTCTGTTTAGATATAACAAAGAGGCTATGCCTTGCTTTGCTTGCAAATTGTTTACGGCGGGAAATTCCTATAGTAGGCCTTTCCTAGAGAATGAAAAAAACCTGTACACAAAAAAAGTGTACAGGCCTCATTGCCAATAATGGTTTATTCTACAGGATAATTAAAATATTGTCAATCTCAATAAATAAGGATTGCAATCTAAGCACGAGGTTGTTACAATGAATCAAAAAAGAAAGAGGATAGCCATGATATTCAGATTATTACTATATATAGGTGTTCTTGGCATAGGCATGTTGATTGGTATTTATAATATGGCTCATCCGAAGTTAGATCAAGCACTAGGGAAACTTCAGATTTTAACATTAATCGGCTTACTGTTCGTTATGGGCATCCGTCTAGGCGCCGACAAAATGGTGGTGTCCTCCTTATCAACTATAGGGTTTCAGGCGTTTATGTTGGCTTTTGGCTCCATAGCCTTTAGTGTTCTCTTTGTTTTCTTGGGACGCCAGATACTGAAGTTGGATAGAAGGGGGCGAGCGAAATGACTTGGATCATCATGTTGTCGGTCATTATCGGCACATTAACAGGGTATCTGTTTTTCCCCAGTCATTGGTATGACTTCACCGGACTGGTTATTGATATCGGTTTATGTCTCTTGCTTCTTTTTGTGGGCATGGACATCGGGAAACAGAAAAACACGCTATTAGAAATCAAGAAAATCGGTTTGGGCATATTAGCGGTGCCTCTGATGATTGGCCTTGGGAGCATCTTCGGTGCTTTGGTTTTCGGACATTTTGTAGGCTTAAACTATAATGAGTCCGGTGCTATCGGTGCTGGTTTTGGTTGGTATACATTGTCGGCTATTATGTTGGTGGATTATTCTTCCGAAATCTCGGCATTGGCTTTTCTAACCAATGTTATTCGAGAAGTCATGGCAATCTTAATGTTACCTCTGATAGCCAAGTATATCGGTCATTACGAAGCGGTGGCCCCTTGTGGTGCAACGGCTATGGATACGACTTTACCGATTATTGCAAGGTATACAACGCCAAAAGTTGCCATTGTGGGCTTTGTATCCGGTGTGGTGCTGTCTTCCTTGGTGCCTTTATTGGTGCCTATTATTATCAACTTATAGAACTTATTAAAAAAGATACGTAAACGATAGACTAATATCGTAGCGTGTCTTTTTTCTTGAAATTTATACAGTGAAGTAACATTAGAAAAAATTTCACATAGTAAGGTAGGGTATTAACGAAGTTTGGCTTTAAAAAATGTAAGATAGAAGTTGTATTAAAAAAAGTATTATTTTTCCATTAAATTTTCACAGTTTAACTTAACAAAGCAACCTATGTATGATACAATTAGCACGCTTAAAACTTGTTCACGTTCTTATTCAAAATTACCATGGAGGCGTTATGTACAAACTGGATTTACATACACATACAGTAGCAAGCGGTCATGCCTATAGTACATTACTTGAGAACGTCCAATATGGGCGCGAAAAAGGTATGGAACTCATAGGGGTATCGGACCACGCACCGGGTATGCCCGGCAGCACATATATTTTTTATTTTCAGAATATGAAACAGATACCTGAGGAAATCATGGGCATCCGTATTCTTAAAGGTGTAGAAGCCAATATTATCAATCTCGGTGGGAGCATTGATATGACCGATGACAATTTGTCCATGCTAGATTATACCATTGCAAGTCTGCATCCACCTTGTATAACTTCCGGGAGTCGACAGGAAAATACGAAGATGTTAATCAAAACCATGGAAAACCCATATGTGAACATCATTGGTCATCCGGATGATAGCAGATACCCTATTGATTATGAGGAACTGGTGAAAGCGGCTAAGTACAATGATGTTCTGCTTGAGGTGAACAACAGCTCCCTTAACCCCAACGGCTTTAGATCGGATACGCACAAGAACATCACTAAAATGTTGGAACTATGTGCTAAAGCGGATTTGGAGATTATCTGCGGTTCTGATGCCCATATAGCGTTTGATGTGGGTCGGTTTGATTATTGTGATGCTTTGATTCGGGAAATCGACTTCCCTGAAAAATTAGTGATCAATCATTCAGTAGAGGTTTTCATGAAGAAAATCAATGCATCTTAAGTAAAGGGTGAATAATAGCCGTCATTTATGCTTAAAAACCAGAATAATGGTTAGATTGTCATAATAGTAGGAAATAATTCTTTACGCTAATAGTTTATCGTGGTAAAATCTAATAGAGGCGAATATATAATAAAGGAGAACTTAAATGAGTAAAAACATAAAATCGGCAGAAGTGGATAGACTTTTCGAAGCCATCTTAAGTTTAAAAGATCCGAAAGAATGTTATGCTTTTTTTGAAGATATATGTAC
>PGZS01000100.1 GCA_002841435.1 Firmicutes bacterium HGW-Firmicutes-3
GCCTCGCTTTTCAAAGCAAATTGTTCCGGCAGGAAAGATTTCCTTGATCGTTAATGCGATGCTTCAACGCATTAACATAGCATATACTTTCCTAGAGAAGAACAAAGAGGCTACGCCTCGCTTTGCAAAGCAAATTGTTCCGGCAGGAAAGATTTCCTTGATAGTTAATGCGACACTTCAACGCTTTAACATAGCATAGACTTTCATGGAGAACAAGGAAAAGATGATTTATGGCAAGTACTATGACTCAAAACGTATCACAGCCTTTACAAAGAATCATCTTCTAGAATCTCAAAATATTACATCATTAATCCCCGTATGTCAATCCAACAGCTTCACCTGTTTTGACCAAATCATCATCCCGTGTGACCAACTTAAGCTTTGCAGCCATTTCTTCAAGAGGTGTTGCTCTAAGCTTATTGTTTACAATAGAAACCGTATTACCATAGTTTTCTGCTGCAATCAGTCTTGCTGCATAAGCACCTAGTTTGGTGGCTAATACTCTATCATAGGCAGATGGGGATCCACCTCTTTGTTGATGCCCCGGTATGGTGACCCTTGTTTCAAATCCCAAATTGGTACTGATTTGGCTTGCTAAACGATAAGAAACTGTTTGATAAGGCATTTCCTCTCTATAACGTTTGAAGTCTCTTTTACTCATAAGTGCTTCTTCTTTATTAACTGCACCTTCAGCTACAGCTATGATTGAAAAGTTTTTCCCATTCTTTCGCCTTTCTTCAAGTGCTTCATATACTTTCTCTTCATTGTATGGAATCTCCGGAATCAAAACAACATCTGCCCCACCTGCAATGCCGGAGAACAAAGTCAACCATCCTGCTTTGTGGCCCATAAGTTCAATCAACATAACGCGGTCATGAGAGTCTGCTGTTGTATGGATTCGGTCAATCACTTCCGTAGCTATATCGACTGCACTATGAAATCCAAATGTCATTTCCGTACCATAGATATCATTGTCGATGGTCTTTGGTAAACCAATAATATTCAAGCCTTCTTCTCTTAATAGATTGGCGTTTTTATGAGTACCGTTGCCACCGATGGTCACCAAACAATCTAGCTTCAATTGGTTATAATGCTTCACCATATTGCCCAGCTTATCAATACCGTCTTCTTCAATTTTTCTCATTTGCTTAAAAGGTGTTCGATGTGTCCCAAGAATCGTTCCACCTCGTGTCAATATACCTGAAAAGTCATGGGAATCCATAACTTTGTAGTCGCCATCAATTAAACCTTTGTATCCACCTTTAATCCCAATAATCTCACAATCAAGCAAATCATAAGAGGCTCTTGCAACACCTCTAATGGCTGCATTAAGTCCTGGGCAATCTCCGCCGCTCGTTAAAATACCTATTCTTTTTTTCAATTCAACCACTCCTAATCCTTATGAACTTGATGAGTTAGACATACATTCTATTATCATGATACCATATCCCCATTCATGACAAAAGCTTTAATTATTTGCTAAACTTTTCCATCCAAAGATTTTTTAGTATTGGTCGGGTTAATATACGTACCAAGATTTTAGATCTTCTCAGGAAAATGAATATTAGACCTGCTTGCCTTATAGAATAACTGGTTATCAAACTAACTATGTCGTTACATACATACTTGTTCATCATTTTTATCTAAATAATTGCCATACTTCCTTCAAATAACTCTTGATAAGCTCATTTTTCCTCAAAAGGTCTTGATTTTTTCTAAGATTCCTGTAAAATGAGATATGTAGCATAACCATAACATATTACAACTATATTATGATGACAAGGTGACAAAAATGACAAAAATTGATCTATTTAAGCAGTATGTTGTTGATAAAACAACACCTATTCCCCTCTATTTCCAATTCAAGAATATATTATTGAATATGATGAAAAATGGCGAGCTACAAGCCGGTGATATGATTCCAACTGAATTTGAGTTGTGTGATATATTCGGAATTAGCCGTACTACCATTAGACAAGCTCTAACTGAATTGGTGAATGAAAATAAATTCCACCGTGTTAAAGGACGTGGTACTTTTGTAGCCCAAAATAAAATCAACCAAGATTTTATTCGCAAGATAGAAAGTTACAATGCAGAAATGACACGTAAGGGCTACACACCCTCTTCAGAGGTTATCGACTTAAAAGTTATACCTGCTAACACAGAGGTCTCAGGAGCACTTCGAATCACTGCCAATACAGACGTTATCAGTTTAAAAAGACTGCGTTATGCTGACGGCCAGCCTATTGTTATTACTCAGACCTATATGCCTTATTCTTTTTGTAAACATATCTTGGATCATGATATGGGTCATGAGTCTCTCTACAAGATTTTGGCACAAAATGTCAACACAAAAATCTATAGAGTTGTAAGAAACATTGAAGCAGTCATACCCACCAAAGAAGATTGTGACCTACTTGACATTACCAAAACCACAGCCATCCAACTTTTCCACTATACAGGTTATAATAAGTTTGATACACCTGTAGAGTACACCATCTCGCGTTACCGTGGAGACAAGAACATCTTCACCATAGAACAGTTTCACGAATAACATGGTATAGCGCTTCTGATAGTCTTATGAAAGCAAAAGCAGATTCAATTGAATCTGCTTTTTGATTTGAATATATTTTATTAAGCTTGATGTTGTTCCAAAAAACCTAGTAACAACAATAAAGTCTGTTCCAAGGCTTTTTCATGGGTTCTTTCCATACCATGGGATGCATGAATCCCAGGCCCTACCAAAGCTGCCCTGATATTGGCACCACTTTTAAGGGCTGCACCGGCATCTGAACCATAGAAAGGATAGACATCCAAAGCATAATTCAGATTCTTTTTCTTAGCAATCTCAAGAAGTTCTGATACCAGTTTATGGTCATAGGGTCCTGAAGAATCCTTTACACAGATGGAAACGTCTAGTTCAGTACAGCTTAGGTCTTCACCTATGGCGCCCATATCAACCGCGATAAGTGTTCTAATGTTTTCAGGAATATAAGAAGCACCATGCCCAACTTCTTCATAGGTTGTAAAAATGACCTGCAGCGTATTTTTTAGTACCAATTTTTCTCTTTTGATGGTTGCAAGTAAGCCGAGTAATATGGCTGCCCCTGCTTTATTATCCAAGTGTCTGGAATTAATAAAGCCAGATTCCGTTTCACGATACATAGGGTCAATACCGATAAAATTACCGACTTCTATTCCTAGTTTCAATATATCCTCTTTACTTTTGGCCTGCTCATCCACACGAACTAACATGTTTTCTTCTATGAGTTTATAATCATTTATCTCTTCATAGACATGGACAGAAGCTTTTTTAGATAACATAGTTCCTTTATAAGTCTTGCCTTCTCTTGAATAAATGCTACAGTAAGCACCATTAATCGATGACATCATATAACCACCTATGCTGGTAAAGCGAATCGTACCGTCATCATTAATGGATCTAACCATAGCACCAAGGGTATCCAAATGAGAGGCCACACCAATTGCTTCCTTATCGTTAATACCTTTTATGGTGACATAGATGCCACCTTTTTGAGTATAATTCACCTCATAACCAAGGCGATTGGCTTCTATTTTTACATAATCGGTTACCGCATCACAAAAACCACTTGGACTGTGAATGCCAACCAATATACTGAGTTGTTTCTTAATGTAGTTCATATCCATCATATTATAATCCTTCTTAAGGTCTGTCTTGTAATAAAATAATCTTAGGCAAATCCAGCCAATTCCTAACAGCTTTTTCTTTTTCATAAACCGTTGCCAAATACGTACCAAAAGATGTATCCTCAACCTTATAGACGTATTCTTCTCCATTTGAAACTAGAAATGATATGTATTTACCGTCAAAGGAGCTATATTCAATCGTATAATTACTTGGGTGGTTAAGCTTTCCCTGTTGATACATATCTTCAAGTATATAGGTTTGTATTTCCTCAGATAATTTTTTAAGCTGTACGGTTTCGATTTCTCGCGTTGCCGTCTCAATATTAAAATCAGGATGAGCCTCTAATAAAGTCTCAATAGATTGAACGTTGTCCTCTAGAATATGAATGGTTTCATCTTTCATCATAGCAAAACTCAAGTAAATCTGTGGATTATTAACAGGAGATGCGATGGTAAAAATCGATTTGCCATCCGATTTCATATAGCGCATGAAAATCCGGTCCACCTCAAATTTTTCCATAAGAATGGTCTCAACTTCTTGCCACATCTCTACATCTGTCACTAATTTTGGCTCTATATATGGTCCTGATCCCGGTAATAAGTCATAGTCTTCCTTTGAAAGCACCTCAAAACTATTTAATGACTTAATGTAATACGTCGAAGGGTCTACTTCATAAGCAATACTAAAGCCATCTACCAATACAAAATTCATTCGATCTAATATGCTATCATCTATTACAATGCTATAGTTTTTAACGATATCCCTAACAGTAATCGTTTTCATATTGACCAAATCAAAAGGGCGTCCGTTGTTATAGGCCACAATTTTATCTGCAAAATAAGATTCCAAGCCTTCAAAAATCTTAACAGCGTATTCGTCAATAATCTGTCCTTCAAGTGCCTTACGATCAAGAGTAATCTGTTCTCTGTCAAGGTCAAAGCCTTGTTTTTGCAACTCCAAAACTATCTGATTGGTCATGGTTTCATTGGTTAATACCAATAAATGTCTAACCAATTCTCGCCCTCCGGTAACATCTTTTATCATACGCTTCATTTGCTCAGCTGATAAAGGGTAGATCTGTTCCAATAGATCTACCGCTTCAGCCGCTAGAGGAGAAGAACTGGCTCTATAGATAGGTAACAGCTCTTTGTTAATGGCACCTCTCATCTGCTCAATGATAGCCTGTATATCATTTTCATTTACAACGAAGTTAAGCTTTAGGTCTTGATTTATAGGCGTGGCACTCATAAGATTAAGGCCTGTCGCCATGCCATACTGGGTCAAATCAATACTCAACGTATCTAACAACTGACTTACCCTACCTCTATTAATCAGAAATTTTAGAGGACCAATGACTTTCAATTCATGTCTACCGATGCCAACCTTATCATAAGTAACTCTAAGCTTACCTTCCCCTACAAAATATTCCATATAATACACAATAGGGAGATAGAATCCAGAAAAGGTCAGATTCACCTTCAAAGCCTGATTCTGACCGTCATAATACAGGTTTTCCAGACTGTAGATTGTTCCTTCCACATCCTTCGCAATCAAGATTGATATTTCATGGGCAATTACGTTTTCAGGAATGAGAATATCCAAGCCATGTTCTTCATATACCCAATTTTCTTTGTCTATTTCTAAAAAGTCCTGGGCAGACTCACCCTTTTGAAACTGCTCAAATGTAGCAAACTGCATATACGTCAGTATGGCACATCCAAGCACAAATAGAACAAATAGGACAATGGCAAAGGATTTCAAGGTAATCATCGACTTAATACCCTTTTCCAATTTCACTGTTAAGTTATCCAACAAATCCTCTTTTTTTTCTTCTGACATAACTTAACCCCTCCAATAATTATTTAAGGCGTTAAAACTATATACTTGAACTTTTACATACAATATATAGTTACAAATGTATCAATGTAATCTATATATTGTATGTAAATTTAGTGAAACTTAGTTTTAACACTTAATTATAATTTAGATCTCCAGATTATGAACTGTTCTGGGAAACGACACAACATCACGAATATTGCTCATGCCGGTAATATACATTATCATACGTTCAAAGCCAAGTCCAAAGCCGGCATGACGTGTACCACCATATTTTCTGATGTCCAAATACCACCAATAATCTTCTTCATTAAGACCCATTGCTTCCATTCTGCCTAGTAACTTATCTAAGTCATCTTCCCTTTGGCTACCACCTATGATTTCCCCAACGCCCGGTACCAATAAGTCCATGGCAGCAACAGTTTTCTCATCTTCATTCATCTTCATATAAAAAGCCTTAATATCCTTCGGATAATCGGTAACAAACACTGGCTTATTAAAAACTTCTTCAGTCAAATAGCGCTCATGTTCCGTCTGTAAATCCGCACCCCAACTTACAGGGTATTCAAACTCTTTACCACTGTTTTGAAGCAACTCTATCGCTTCAGTATAGGTCACTCTCGCAAAATCGCTGTTGCTAACCTTCTCTAAACGTTCAAACAAGGACTTGTCCACAAACTGATTAAAGAATGCCATTTCTTCCGGCGCCTTTTCCATTACATATCGAATGATGTATTTAATCATCTCTTCTGCTAGGTTCATATCATCTTTAAGATCTGCAAAAGCCATTTCCGGTTCAATCATCCAAAACTCTGCAGCATGTCTTGGCGTATTAGAATTTTCCGCTCTAAAAGTCGGTCCAAAAGTATACACATTTCTAAATGCCATAGCATATGTTTCCACATTAAGCTGTCCACTAACAGTAAGGTTGGCTTCTTTACCAAAAAAATCTTCCTTGTAATCGACTGCACCCTCTTCATTTCTTGGAACATCAAGAGGTGGCAATGTGGAGACTCTAAACATCTCGCCGGCACCTTCACAGTCACTTCCGGTGATAATTGGGGTATGCACATAGACAAAGCCTTTTTCATTAAAGAACTGATGAATGGCAAACGCTGTAAGGGAACGTACTCTAAAAACAGCTGAAAAAGTATTGGTTCTTGGTCTTAAATGCGCGATGGTTCTTAGATATTCAAAACCATGACGTTTTTTTTGAAGTGGATAATCACTGGCTGATTCACCTTCAACTGTAATCTTAACGGCTTTAATCTCAAATGCCTGTTTTGCTTCCGGTGTCTCAACGACTACACCTTCAACTACAACAGCTGCTCCCACATTTTGCTTAGAAAGCTCCTTATAGTTTTCAAGATCACTGTCCATAACCACTTGAATCGTATTGAAACATGTCCCGTCATTCAGTACCATGAAACCAAAAGCATTGGACGCTCTAACGCTTCGAATCCAACCTGAAATCTGAATTTTATCCCCATAGTAGGCCTCTGGGTGCTTATAAATAGCTTTTACTTCTGTATTATTCATCACAAATCTCCTCAAAATGTTTTTTTCCCAAACGGGCTTATATATCTATCCTTTTATCCTATAACTATTATAACATATACTGTTTTTTATAGGTTATAATTTGGTTAAGGCTTCAAAACTATAATTTCAAACATGGATATTATATCATATATTCCATCATTTCATATATGACAAATTCTTTAAAAAATATTCGTTTCAAGAAAGTTCTATCATATTCACTAAACGTAAAAAATATTTTAACGACCTTTTCTTTCTTAACTATCTTTGGTATAATAAAGTTCAAATAAACTGGAATAAAGGAACAGATAAACTGTTCTCTTAATAGAAAGGAACATAAAATGGATGCAAGAATTATAACTTTGGCCAAAAATTTGGTCAATTACGCGTGTAAAGTACAGCCAAAAGAAAAAGTCCTTATTGAGTACATCGGTTCAGAAACGGATAATCTGGCAAGACAAGTTGTTAAGGAGGTACTGGCAGTCGGTGGTTATCCTTTTCTTCAAGCCACGGATTATCGTATTGTAAGGGAACAACTCCTAGGAGCAACTCAAGAATTTTTCGAGATTACTTGTAAATGGGAATCTATTCGTATGCAAGAAATGGACTGTTATATAGGGATACGAGGATCTGAAAATGCTTCTGAATGGAGCGATGTGCCTGCTGAAAAACTGGCGCTATACCAAAAATATTGGTTCAATCCCATACATAGTGACATAAGGGTTAACACAACCAAATGGGTTGTACTTAGATACCCTAACCCATCTATGGCACAACTGGCCAACCAAAGCACTTCCGGTTTTGAAGATTTTTATTACAACGTCTGTAACTTAGACTATGGCAAAATGTCGATAGCCATGGATGCACTCGTAGAATTAATGGAGAAAACCGATCAAGTACATATCTTAGGTCCCGGAACGGATTTGAGGTTCTCAATCAAGGGTCTACCTGCTATTAAGTGTGATGGTCAGGTCAATATCCCTGATGGCGAAGTGTACAGCGCACCGGTTCGTGATTCCGTGAATGGTACACTTAGGTATAATGCACCGGCTGTTTATCAAGGCTTTACCTATGAGAACATTGAATTGACTTTTAAAGATGGCAAAATTACTCATGCAAAAGCCAATAATACGAAGAGAATCAATGAAGTCTTTGATACGGATGAAAACGCAAGGTACATTGGCGAGTTTGCCATCGGCGTCAACCCTTATATCCTAGATCCTATGAAGGATACCCTATTTGATGAAAAAATCATGGGTAGTTTCCACTTTACCCCTGGAAGCGCTTATGATGAGTGTAACAACGGGAACAAGTCCGCTATTCACTGGGATCTTGTATGTATCCAAACCCCTGAATATGGTGGTGGTGAGATTTATTTTGATGGTATGCTCATACGTAAAGACGGACAATTTGTTCATGAAGCTCTGCTACAGCTGAACCCTGAAAATCTAAAATAAGAAGAAGAAGATTAAGAGAAATAAAAAAACGGCTAGGCCGTTTTTTATTTTCTTTTTATTGAAAGATCCTATCTTTGATTGGTAACAATGCATGAAGCAGTACCATACCGATAATCCCTACAACAATAAATTGTCCCAGGAAAATAGTGCCCATCATAAAAGGAATGCCATCCGGTACACCATAGCCGTATTTTAATACAAAAGGTATGATTGCTGCGTTCAGAAGAATTGGTGGCACTGTGACCATCCACTTGTTTTTCCGAAGTCTATAAGAGAGATAAGCCGCTAAAAGCGTTGTCAAAGATCCAAATACAACGTCAAGTAGAACACCTCCATATAGAATATTGGCAAGCAAACACCCAATGAATACACCTGGTATCGCTGCTGGGGTGAAAAATGGCAGAACCGTCAACGCTTCCGCAATCCTAAACTGAATCGGTCCAAATCCCATAAATCCAAAGACTTGAGCCAGCACCACATAGATAGCCGCAATCACACCGGATTGGACCAGATACTTCGTTTTCTTATTCATTTTAAAGCCTCCTAGTTTTGTTTATAGTCAGGATGGTTACGAACTGACTGTT
>PGZS01000314.1 GCA_002841435.1 Firmicutes bacterium HGW-Firmicutes-3
TGGTCGACCAACCGGTTTCAGAATTACCGTTCGTTCATGTAATATTTCAGCCGGTGCCGGATTTATTGTTGCACTGACCGGAGATATCATGAAAATGCCAGGTCTGCCAAAAGTACCAGCAGCAGAAAAAATCGATGTTGATGAAAATGGTGTTATTTCTGGTTTATTCTAGAAATATGTTACTGATTAAAAGGGTTCTTCGGAACCCTTTCAATAAATAAGTGTGTTAAAAAAAATACGATAAAAATTGAAGTGGAGTTTGTGAATGGAATTTGATGCAGTAGGAACTGATTTTAGTTCTATCTCAGAAAAAAAATGTACTGAATTTGTTGAAGCCCTGTACAGCAAAGCAGCTGTTCCAGGTGGTGGCGGTGCAGCAGCATTAGTTGGTGCAATCGGAACAGCTTTGGCTGGAATGGTTTGCAACTTGACCACTGGAAAGAAAAAATATGCAGAGTACGAAGAAGATATTCAGCGTATTTTAAAAGAAGCACAGGTTCTGCAGGATCGTCTGTTAGCAATGATCGATGAAGATGCAAAAAACTTTATGCCTTTAGCAAAAGCTTATGGCCTCCCCAAAGAAACCGAAGAAGAAAAAGCTTACAAAGAAAAAACCTTAGAAGAATGCACCAAAGTTGCGTGCAGCATTCCGCTTGAAATCGTTGAAGTATGTTACAAGGCTGTTTTATTACAGGAAGAACTGGTTGGTAAAGGTTCTGCTTTAGCTATCAGTGATGTAGCGTGCGGCGTTCAGTGCTTAAGAGCGGGAATGATCAGCGGTTGGGTTAATGTACTAATTAACATCAAGACAATCAAGGACGCAGCCTACGTAGCTGACGTTAATAACAGAATCAAGCCAATGTTAGATAAAGGTGTTGAAATCTGTGACCGCGTTTATGCAGATGTTGAAAAACAACTTTCATAAAGAACTATCAAAAATTTTGAACTAAGAGGAGTATTATAATTATGGCAGCAAAATTATTAAGTGGAAAAGAAGTAAGTGAATCGGTACTGGCTCAAGTGCTGGCAGATGCTAATGATTTAAAAGCAAAAGGCATTACTGTAAAAATGGCAATCATGCGAGTTGGTGAAGATCCAGGTTCTATATCTTACGAAAAAAGCATTATCACCAGAATGGGAAAATCAAACATCGAAGTTGAATCTGTTCAGTTCCCAATCGACGTAACCGAAGCAGATTTTATTGCA
>PGZS01000315.1 GCA_002841435.1 Firmicutes bacterium HGW-Firmicutes-3
TTTTATTCTATCATAAATTTTTTTTAATTCCACAAAAATCTCACGAATTTTGTCATTATTTTGGGTTAATGGTCCCATTGCCATCAGTCCTTTGACTTTAACAAACTGATATCTCGGCAATGCTTCTAAAATAATATTCAGATCTTCGGCTAAAATCCCTGATTTACTGTCTTCCCGGGCCAAATTTAATTGGAGCAAGACATCAGTAATAATTCCCTGTTTTTTGCTTTCACGTTCAATTACATCAATCAATTCAATCGAGTCTATTGAATGAATTAGAAATGTCTTTCCAATGATGTATTTTACCTTATTCTTCTGCAAATGCCCAATGAAATGCCACCGGGGACGATCTCCCAAAGCCTCGTGCTTTTTCAGGAAATCCTGAACCCTGCTTTCGCCGAGATCATAAACCCCTGCGTCCAGCACCGCTTTGGTGTCCTCTATACTTTGATATTTCGAAACTGCGACAAGGGTGACTTGGTCTGGTATTTCTGACTTTATCTGATTAATATTTTCTGAAATCACTTTCTCACATCCTTAAGGGTAAATACTGATGCGCATCCCGCTGCTTAAGTTTGGATTATCTGCTGTTTTTAAGACCGCATTGCCATTGTTGAATTTTTCGACAACAACCGGCAGGGAATCGCTAAAGTAGCCTTTTGTAACTGTATCAATCATTGTTTCTTCATCTTTTTTATAAACGGCGCTTTTGGGTATTTCATAGGCACTGTAGTCCTGAATATAAACGTCCGACTTACCGATTACCACCTCGGAAAAATCATTGACATAATCTTTTAGCATCAACACGACGATCTTTTGATTTCCTTCATCAACAACATCAACAAAATAACCGGAGTAAACTTTATCTTCATATTCGAATCGCAGCTTGGGAAAATAGTAAAGTTGATCAACCCGCTTGACTAAAAACTCGTAATAGTCCTGATTGATCCCACTGTCAGCGGTACCCATTAATTCAGTTTTAAGGGTCATAACTTCATCTTGTCCCATGATAGTCAAATCATTAGGGATGGAAAAAGCAACATAAATATGATCATTATTGACAACTTTCAAAAGCCCTTCAGATTCTTGATCAACTTTACTCGCAGTTTTTAGAAATGTCGTATTGATGTACGGAAGCATACTTTCACTCAAGGCTTTTTCAACTGGCTGTATGGATGTGTATACATACCCACTTGACAACAGTCCTTGACAACAGTCCCAATTCATTAAGGGCAATATTTCTGGACTCACCACCAAGCAGTCCCACTAGGGTCTGCCGTTTTTGTTGTAGCGCCGCCAAATCAAGACCCATATATTGAACCGATTCTATTAAGAATTTTTTTCGTTCACGTTCAGTTTCTCCGATTTGGTTAGTGATACTCGAAATGCCTTGATAGTTGGATACGATATCACCCACAATCCGGCTCCAATTGTTATAATATTCTTCTTTGATAATTGTGTCAATTACAGCGATTTGTTCATTTAAATAGTCTGTATTGATAATCTTAGCTGTATTTGTCAGCGGTTTATAACCATTGGCCTTTTCGCCTTCCTTCAGTGAAAGATCACTAGCCTGGAAATCATCGATAACCCGATAGTCAATATCTTTAAAAAAGTACATCTCAGTTTTGTACGATTCGGTATAGTCTTTTTTTTCGAGCAGCATGCTCATATTACCTCGATAACTCGAAATAAAAATTATTGCTACAATAAAAAAAAAACGATGCCAACAACAATTTTTCTCA